>NZ_WHOV01000138.1:0-6383 GCF_009765395.1 Pseudomonas sp. BAV 4579
CCTGTTCCAGTTCAGCCGAGGTCGCAAGGACCTGGTGCAGCAGAAGAAGCTCTTGCGCGACTACCGTGACTTTGAGCAATACCAGGAGATCGCTAAAGCCACCCAGGATCCGGAGATGCAGCGCTCGGTACGGATCATCGAGGCCTACTTCGACCTGCCCAAGCGCATCGAGCAGCTGCGGCGCTGCGCGGTGGCCAGCGAGCTGGATGCCACGGTCACCTTGACGACCGCGCACAAGGCCAAGGGCTTGGAGTGGGACTTCGTGGGGCTCTATGACGATTTCAGTGCTGATCCGCTGGCACCCGAGATCGACCGGGCCAGCCGCGACGATGAACTGAACCTGCTGTATGTCTCGGTGACCAGGGCCATGCAGATCCTGGCGGTGAACTCGCTGGTGATCGACATAATGCAGCGATACAAGGAGCAATACGGGAGTATCGCTGGCAGGAAAGACACAACTGACTGATAACCCCGCGTGAGATGTTATAGATACCCTACGCGTCTCTTGAGCTCCTGTGCAATGTCACCCATTGCCACGACATCTAAGGCTTGTGCTGCGTTTGTCTCGAATGAGGCTAAAAGCCCTCTGGATGTCGCGATCTTGATTAGTAACGGCTCATCGTCACCAACGGCAATCACCACGTCGACATGAAAGTCTTCGGGAAAGTAGCCTGCAATGTATAGCAGGAAGCGAGAGCGGTGTTCGGGCGGCATGGTTGGTCCCTTGGCCATTGAAGAGTTGAGCACTCACATAATTCCGATTGCAGCGCTCCTTCACTCAGCAGATACCTTCAGATCAGCACTGGCTTTTCCTGATGCGGTCAGCTACCGCACCGGCGATACGCCGACGTGGCTTCTGCTTGTGCCGGAGATACTCAGATCGGCACTGATCGAATAGATCAGCTGCCGCCTTGAGAAGCTGCTTGCCTTGCGGGGCTGTAAGCCGGCCGAAGTCGAGCAGCGCTAGGATGTAACCCTCAAGCTGCCCGTACAGCCTGGCTAGATGTCCTAGTCCCATGATGGCCATAGCATGGGTAAGGTCCTGCCAGCGTTGTCTGGCTTCTTCGGGGAGAAAGGCAGTCTCGGTCATACGACCTCCCGTGATTTCTCTGCAGACCACGAAACACCGAATTTTGTTCTGGACCAACTACTCTTTAAACCTTGGGCCGCTCAATGATGAGCTAATGCATCGTCGTATGAGCAGACAGCATCCGCTCAATCGCCTTGGCCCGTTCTACCTCTTCAGTGTAAAGCCGTAAGCGTGTCTGCAACTCAGATTTCGCATTTCGAATACGTTTATGACTGCTCGCCAGCTCGGCCTCTAAAAGATGTCGCTCATGCGGAGTAAGCCCATTGCCTTTGCCTAATTTTTTCATTACCACCTCGCCACGGCGATCAAAAAAGCTTCGACTGAGATAGACCAATACTGTTCAAAAAAAACTATAAGCGAAACGCCTTCAATAGCTTTTCCTTATCGTTTCGCTTACAGGTATCTAGCTCAAGATCCGAAATAGATAAACCTTCATGTACGTGGATAAGGTTTCGTCTGGCGAGGAACTGGCGGCCAGGGCAATGATGGCCGATCCATCGAACTGGAGCCGTACATGTCCCCTGCCCGCTTCGAATACCACACCGAATTCGCGCCCCTTACCTACCGCGTCCAAGAGCGCGGCTGGCTGCTGTTCAAGCAAGAGGTGCAAACCGGTACGCCTGACATCGCCGCCTTCCTCGCCGATCCCGAGCGACAGGCGCGGCTACAAGTCCTCGGCGCCGACGGCTGGGAACTGGTCAGCGTGCAGCCAGTGCTAGAAGGCCGCGCCCAGATCGGTCAGCAGACTGCTCAGGGCAATCAGGGCTGGGGTGTTGGCTATGCGGTGGCCACCGGCTTTCTGCTGTTTTTCAAGCGACTTATTGCCCCGACGCAAAGTCAGTAAACAAGCGGGTTTGCAACCTATTTGGGTGCAGTAATGGTTTCCCGCTGACCTCGCCTACGACCCTCGGCATCCTGTGCGGCATCCACCCGCTAGCCCAGGGCCCTGCTGTGAAACTGTCTTTCTACTCTCGCACGCCAACCCGCCGCCTTGCCCTTTCCGGCAGTCTGGCCATCGCGCTCGGGATCCTGACGAGCCAGGCCCAAGCCGCCGGCACCGCCTCCGAGCAGGCCAACGTCGACGTGATGATCCGTCAGCTCAATGCTGTCGAGGCCGTCGCCCGGCGCAGCGCCGAGTTGCCCAGCGATGGCAGCACCCGCTACCGCCTGGACTACAACCGTCTGGCCGCTGACATCGCGCGGATCCGCCAGGGCCTGCAGGACTACCTGGCACCAAGCCGCGCGCAGCCGCGCGATGCGGCCGAACTCTCCGGTCAGTACCAGCGCGAAGGCGCGCAGCCATGAGCATGACCGCGGCGCAGACCTCTGCCTTTCAGGCGGCGAGCGGTATTCCGCCCTCCGCCAGCAACCTGTTCTGGCTCTCCGCGGCGATGGCCGTCACCACCCTCTGGTTCGCCTGGCTCGCCATCAGCCTCTACAAGGGCTGGGCGAATCAGAACCTCAAACCCGCCGCGGCCAAGGGCGCCCTCATCAAGGGGCTGATCCTCTACTTCGTCCTGTCCTGGCTGATCTTGCATTAACCCCCCTCGAGGAGAAATCCATGCTGCCCCTCAAACGTCTGTTCACCCTCGGCGCTCGCGCCAAATGCTTCACTTCTACGGTAGCCGGCCTGGCCTTGCTGCCTGCCGTCAGCCAGGCCGCCCTACCCAGCGCCCAAGCGCCCTCGCGCGGCGAAGGTTCTACCTGGCTCGAAACCCTCAAGAACTACGGCTACGACGGCTTCATGCTGATTGCCTTGGTCTTGTGTGCCTTTGTCCTGATCGTTGTGGCTACCCATGGCGTCGGTGTCTATCACGAGATCCATACGGGCAAAAAAACCTGGAAAGACCTAGGCGCCACGGTTGTCGTCGGCGTGATTCTCATCGGCTTGGTGATCTTCATCGTCACCAAAGCCAGCGGCATCATGTAAGGCAGGACGGCGCAGATGGACATCACCCAGGACCTGCACGAGGACGGCACGCTTCGCTTCTTGCCAAATCGCCTCAATACCCAACCCGTCGTCGTGGGCGGCCTGACCACCGACGAGATGTTCGCCACCATCATCGTCTGCGCCTCCTTCGGCTTTGTGGTCGGCATCCCGTTGGCATTTTTCACCACACCGGCCATGCCGATTTTTGCCGCACTGGCCTGTGGATCCCTGGGGCTTGTGCTCGCCGGCCGGCTGCTACGTCGCTGGAAGCGCGGCCGCCCGGAAACGTGGCTGTGGCGGCAGGTGGAATGCCGTCTTGCCCATTGGGGCATTGCCGGGCGCCGCCTGGTGATCCGTAGCGGCAGCTGGACCTGTAAGCGGATGGTGGGGCTATGAGTCGCGCCTGGAAGCTGTCCGACTCGCAGCGCGCCCATATCACGACCTTGCGGCTGGCACTGGGTCTCATGACCGGCATCGCCATGTGGAATGGCTATGGCTGGTCCACGGCGCCGAAGGATCTCACCGTTCATGTGCCGCCGGACCTACGCTCAGGCAGCACGCGCCCCTGGTGGGAGATACCGCCTGAATCGGTCTATGCCTACGCCTTCTACATCTTCCAGCAGATGAACAGCTGGCCATCCGACGGCGAGAAGAATTACAGCGACAACATCGCGCGGCTGGCCAACTTCATCACCCCGTCCTGCAAGGTCTACCTGGAAGGCGATGAGGCCTTGAAACGTAATGCCGGCGAATTGCGCAGGCGCGTCCGCAACGTGGCGGAGATACCCGGATCGGGCTATGGCGATGACCCCTCCCGGCGCGTCCAGGTGCTGGGCAATAGCGAGTGGACCGTCATGCTCGATGTCGTCGCGAACGAGTACCTGGGCGGCGAGAAGGTCAAGACAGCGCTCACGCGCTACCCGCTGCATGTCGTCAGAGCCGACGTCGATCCTGAGAAAAACCCCTGGGGCATGAAGTGGGACTGCTACAGCGGTCAGCCGCAGCGGATCGAGGCCGGCATCGAAGTTAAAGCCCGAGGTACACCATGAGGTCCAGTCATTCCCTCGCCTTGGTGCTGGGCGGCCTGCTGCTGAGCAGCCTCGCCCAGGCCATCGAGATCCGCAAATGGGAGCGCGTCCCCTTTGGTGGTGGGCCAGGAGCGGATCCTGTTCGTCGACGCCAACGTCCGCGTCGGCGTACCTCCGGCCATCGCCGACAAGATCCGGGTGCAAAGCACCGGCGGCGCCATCTACCTGCTGGCCAAGGACGCCATCGAGCCAAGCCGCCTGCAGCTGCAGAACGCGGCCACCGGCGAAATCATGCTGGCCGACATCGCGGCGACCCCCGCCCAGGAAGGCCATGCGCCGCTGGAAGCCATCAAGATCGTGCCCGGCGATACGACCCCGACCCGATATGGCCAGGCAGCTTCGACCAGCGCAAGCAATGCCTCAAAGGCCACAGCCAAGGCCAGCAGTCAGGCTGATGAAGATGACGACGAGCCGGCCCCACCCAAGCGCGAGACACCGGTCCCTGTCGTGCTTACGCGATATGCCGCCCAGATGCTCTATGCCCCGCTGCGTACGGTGGAGCCGGTCGATGGCGTCGCCCAGGTCAAGGTCGACAAGCGACTGGAGCTGTCGACGCTGCTGCCAGCCCTGCCCGTTGAGGCCAGCCAGTTGGGCGCTTGGCGGTTGGACGACCATTGGGTGACTGCCGTAAAGCTGCGTAACCAGACCGGCCAGCGCCTAGCCCTGGATCCCCGCGAGCTGATGGGCGACTTCGCCACGGCGACCTTTCAGCACCCCTACCTCGGTGCGCGCGGAGATGCCAGCGATACCACTGTGCTCTACCTGGTCACCAAGGACCACGGCCTTGGCCAGTCGCTACTGCCCAGCCTGAGCGCTGCTGATCCACGGGTGAGCCCGGAGGCACGCCATGCAGCTCAGAAGTAACCCGCTCCTCAAATACGCCCTGCTACCCCTCCTTGTCCTGGTGGTTTTCGTCGGGGTAAAAATGCTCGGTCGCGGCAAGCCTGCAGAGCCTGAGCAGCCGCAATCCGCCCAGCTCACCCCCGAACAGGCCAAGGCGCTCGGCATTGAAGGTGATACGGCCAACGACACCCTGCGCACCATCGTCGCCGAGAGTCGACAGCTGAAAGATCAAATGAGCAAGGTCCTGAAAGACAACGAAGAGGCCAAGCGGGAGAACGAAGGTCTCAAGGCTCAACTGAGCAACATCAACAGCACGGTCGACAACCGCGTCCAGGCGGGTATCAACCAGGGCATGGAGAATCAGCAGAAGCAGACCCAAGGACTCGTCGATAATTTGCAGAAGCAGCTCAACACCCTGTCGCAGATGGGCAGTCAGTTGGGCGGCGCTGCAGGTACTGGCGGCGATATGCCTATCGGGCTCGGCATCAACCCGGGCGAAGGCAACCAGTTCAAGAAAGGCAGCGGCAGCTCAGACCTAGTCTGGATTGAGCCGCAGGACGGTACGGCGGTCGATGCCAACGGCAAACCGCTCGCTGCCGGCAGTGGCCAGGCGGCCAGCGGCTTCGCCTTTCCAACGTCATTCGGCACCGCTGGCCAGAAGACCCTGGACGCAGCCTCAGGTAGTGCGCAGCGCGCCGCCGATGGGATGGGGGGCGATGAGCAGACGCGCAAGAAAGTCCGCAAGGTCTACACCCTGCCGCAGAACTCGACACTGATGGGCTCGGTATCCATGACCGCCCTGGTGGGCCGCGTACCGGTCGACGGCACGGTCAATGACCCCTACCCCTTCAAGGTGCTGATCGGTCCGGACAACCTGACCGCCAACGGCATCGACTTGCCCGACGTCGCCGGCGCTGTCGTGAGCGGTACCGCCTCAGGCGATTGGACCCTGTCCTGCGTGCGTGGCCAGATCCGCAGCATGACCTTCGTCTTCACCGACGGCACCGTGCGTACCCTGCCGGCAGCGCAAGAGAACGGCGGTCAGCAGAACAACCAGAACGCCTCTACCAATGGCCAGCCGGCCGTGGTCCAGGGGGGCATGGGCTGGATCAGCGATCCCTACGGTATCCCCTAACGCTGCCCAGTACATCGGCTCTCAAGCCCTGATCACGGCCGCCGGCGCCGGCGCGGCCTCGCTCATCAAGAGCGATGGCAGCAGCTCGAGCTACGTGCAGACCTCCAGCGGCACCCTCGGCACGACCGGAATCTCCGGCAACGAGGCCATGGGCAAGATCCTGAACCAGGGCGTTAGCGACATCTCCACCTGGGTAAACAAGCTCTACGGCCAGGCCTTCGCCGCCATTTACGTCCAGCCTGGGGTGTGGTTTCAACCGGTCGACGCAACAGCGTGGTTAAAACACTCGGCGGGAGT
>NZ_WHOV01000139.1:0-6034 GCF_009765395.1 Pseudomonas sp. BAV 4579
CGTCCATGGCCCGTTAGGCCTCTCGCCGCATCCATGCGGCTCGACCCACTCCACAGCACTGGCGTTCGCCCTGCTGAACGGGGCGATTCGCCAGCCTGAAAGTATTGGTTGAAGAACCGTAGTCGGCTGTAGCCCGTAGCGTGGACAACGGCGAAGTCTTGTCCACTGATGGTGTTGGCGCCCAAAAGTGGAAAACGCTGCGCGGTTTTCCACGCTACAGATCTCGTGAATACCAAACATCAGGCTGGCGCCCCGCCCCATCAGTGAGGCCGAGTGTAGGTGTCGCGGAGGGGGATGCGAGGCAGGACGCCCCTTCGTGCCGTGCCCTCGGAGCGGTACCGGAGCGAGGGAGACGTAGCGAAGCGGAGTAACAGCCGCAGGCTGGCCCGAAGGGTGAGCGGAGCGAATCACCCGCAGCGCAGCGGAGGGCCGAAACGTGGGGCAAGCGTTTTTGATTACTTTTGTCCGGGGCGCGCAGCCGCGATTGGCAAAAGTGAGTCGCCCGGGTGGGCGAAAAAAACCATCCGAGCACTCGATAACCAGCTAAGGCACCTAATGCCCCAAACCGTTGGGCTTCGCTGCGCTCAACCCAACCTACGGGAGTAGGCGCCTTACGCCAGGTGCTGCAACCGTTCCACCAGCTGCGCATGCAGCTGCGGATCGCCGCAGGCGAGGATGGCCCCGCCTTGCTGGGCATCGCCGCCATCCCAGGCGGTCATGCGGCCGCCGGCGCCTTCGATGATGGGGATCAGCGCCTGGACGTCGTAGGGCTGCAGGCCCGCTTCGATGATGACGTCGACGAAACCCGAGGCGAGCATGCAGTAGGCGTAGCAGTCGCCGCCGAAGCGGGCCAGCTGCACCTCGGCGGCCACGGCGTCGAAGGCGGCCAGGCGCTCGGGAGTGTCGAAGATGTCGCGGCTGGTGCACATCAGCCGGGCCTGGGCCAGGTTGGCGCAGGTGCGAGTGCGCAGGGCCGCGCCGTTGCGCCAGGCGCCGGCCGGGGTGCCCAGGTAGCGCTCGCCGGTGAAGGGCTGGTTCATCACCCCGATCACCGGACGATTGCCGTCGTTGAGCGCCACCAGGGTGCCCCACAGCGGCAGGCCGGTGATGAAGGCGCGGGTGCCGTCGATGGGGTCGAGTACCCAGCTCAGCGGACTGCTGCCGGCGACGTTCTCCTCTTCCTCGCCGAGGATGCCGTGATCCGGGTGCTCGGCCTGGATGAGTTCGCGCATGGCCCGTTCGGCGGCCTTGTCGGCGATGGTCACCGGGTCGTAGCGGCGACCGGCGATGGCCGCGTCGCCCTTGTCGTCCACCGCCAGCTGGGCGCGGAAGTAGGGCTGGATGGCCACGGCGGCGGCGTCGGCCAGGCGCTCGGCGAAGCGTTCGTAGTAGGAAATCTCGGCAGCGGTCAGGGTCATGCTCATTTCACCAGGCGGGCGTCGAGGCTGTTCTGCGCCAGGCGCCGGGCCTGCTCCTGGGTCATGCCCAGGCCTTCGTGCAGGGCCATGAAGTTCTCGGTGACGTAGCCGCCGAAGTAGGCCGGGTCGTCCGAGTTGACGGTGACCTTGAGGCCGCGGTCGAGCATCTTGAGGATGGTGTGCTGGCTCATGTCGTCGAACACGCAGAGCTTGGTGTTGGACAGCGGGCAGACGGTGAGCGGTATCTGCTGGTCGACCAGGCGGGCCATCAGGCGCTCGTCCTCGAAGGCGCGCACGCCGTGGTCGATCCGCACCACGCCGAGCTGGTCGAGGGCTTCCCAGATGTACTCCGGCGGACCTTCCTCGCCGGCGTGGGCGACGGCCGGAAAGCCTTCGGCACGGGCACGGGCGAAGACACGCTTGAACTTGCTCGGCGGATGACCCTTTTCCGAGCTGTCCAGGCCGACGGCGACGAAGTGGTCACGGAACGGCAGCGCCTGATCCAGGGTGGCCTGGGCGGCATCTTCGGACAGGTGCCGCAGAAAGCTCAGGATCAGCCCGCTGGTCACGCCCAGCTGCTTTTCCCCGTCGGCCAGCGCCTGGGTGATGCCGCGTACCACCACCTCGAAGGGAACGCCGCGATCGGTGTGGGTCTGGGGATCGAAGAAGGGCTCGGTGTGGATGACGTTCTGTTCCTTGCACTTGAGCAGATAGGCCCAGGTCAGGTCGTAGAAGTCCTGCTCGGTGCGCAGCACGTCGGCACCGGCGTAATAGAGGTCGAGGAATTCCTGGAGGTTGCCGAAGTTGTAGGCGGCGCGCAGGGCTTCGACATCGCCCCAGGGCAGGGCGACGCCATGGCGCTCGGCCAGCTTGAACAGCAGTTCGGGCTCCAGGGTGCCTTCCAGGTGCAGGTGCAGTTCGGCCTTGGGCAGGGCGTTGAGCCAGTCGTACATGGGAGCCTCGGGATAGCTTGAATCGGAAAAGATGGACGATTGTCGCACGCTTTGCCGGGTTTTCCGCAGGCATCCGGGTTCCCACTGACCGATGTACGGTGGCTTCGTCGGTCAGAAATTCCCAGCATTCCACGCTTTGCGCCAGCAAAAGGCCATAACGCCTGCATTGGGTCCGGATCTGACTACAATCGGGACGCATGGCTCCAAACACCAGGCGTGAGGTATCCGTGCAGACAGTTCAGGATTACGTTGGCGGCAAGAACAACAATCTCAATCTGATTCGCATGATCGCGGCGCTCGCCGTGGTCTTCAGCCACAGTTTCGCCATCTCCAGTGGCACCGCCACGGCGGAACCCGGGCGCGAGAGCCTGGGCATGACCCTCGGCGACATCGCGGTCGACATCTTCTTCATCACCAGCGGTTTCCTGGTCACCAAGAGTCTGCTCAGCCGCGCCGACATCATCGACTTCGTCTGGGGCCGTGCCCTGCGCGTGGTGCCGGGGTTGCTGGTAATGCTGATGCTGACGGTGCTCGGCCTCGGCGCCTGGCTGACCCGGGCGCCGCTGCAGGATTATTTGAGCGATCCCCAGACCTGGTTCTATCTGCTGAAGAACACCGGGCTGATCGCCGGCGCCGAATTCGACCTGCCCGGGCTGTTCGAGGGCAATCCGCTGCAGACCATCGTCAATGGCTCGCTGTGGACGCTGCCCTTCGAGGTGGGCATGTACGGCGCCCTGGCGCTGCTGTGGCTGGCCGTGCTCTGGCTGCGTCTGGACAGCCGGCACTTCCAGCGCGCCATCCTGCTGTTCGCCGCCGGTGCCGTGCTGTTCAAGCTGTTCGCCTATTACTTCTTCGCCAGCGAATCGCACCTGCTGCGGCTGTTCCAGATGTTCTTTCTGGGAGGCGCCTTCTATGTGCTGCGCGGCTACATTCCGCTGTCGCGCGCGTTGTTCGCTGCCGCTGTGGCGCTGCTGGCGGTGGCCACCCCCGATCGGGACAGCTTCTTTCTGGTCTATAACCTGACGCTGGGCTACGTGCTGCTCTACCTCGCCTTCGTCCCGGGCGGGCGCATCCGCGCCTTCAACGAGGTGGGCGACTATTCCTACGGGCTCTACATCTATTCCTTCCCGGTGCAGCAGACCCTGGCGGCGGTGATCCCCGGCATCGAGGCCTGGACCATGGTGCTCCTTTCCATCGGTATCACCCTGCCGCTGGCGGTGGTGTCCTGGTTCCTGGTGGAACGCCATGCCCTGGGCTACCGCCAGGCCTGCGCGACCGGCACCAAGGCGGTGTGGAAGCGCCTGGCGCCGCGCCCCCGGGTGGGCTGAGGGGCGGCCGCGCGGGCGATCAGGGCAGGGCTGTACCGAGGTGCGAGCGTTTTGCCGTCTACGGGGGTCGTAACAAGGCATTGCTCAACCAAGGACGCCCCTTTCCATGCTTGCCGCCCTCAAAGACGAAACCCTGCTGCTGGTCGCCATCGGCGCCACGGTGCTGGCCTATGTGTTCGAACACGCCCTGCTCAGTGGTGGCCAGACCCTGGCGCTGATCGCGGCTGGCGGTCTGATCGCCGCCATCATCTGCGCGGCCATGCGCGTGGCCCACCACGCCGAACTGCTGGCGGAAAAGGTCGGCGATCCCTATGGCACCATGATCCTGACCCTCTCCGCCGTGCTGGTGGAGGTGATCATCCTGGCGATCATGATGAGCCACGACCACTCGCCGACCCTGGCCCGCGACACCATCTATGCCGCGGTGATGCTGGACATGAACGGCATCATCGGCCTGGCCGCCCTGCTCGGCGGCCTCAAGCATGGCGAACAGCCCTACAACGACGATTCCAGCCGCAGCTACGGGGTGATGATCATCACCGCGGTGAGCATCTCCATGCTGGTGCCGGAATTCATCCCCTCGGCCCAGTGGCATGTCTATTCCTTCTTCACCATCGGCGCCATGGCGCTGCTCTACACCCTGTTCCTGCGCATGCAGGCCGGCCCGCACAGCTATTTCTTCAGCTACAACTACCCGGACAAGAAGCGCAAGCGTCCGGCGGTCGAGGGTGAAACGGCCGATGCGGGTCATGGGGAAAGCAGCGCCACCCTGTCCATCGCCATGCTGATCGTCGGCATCGTCGCCACCGGGGCCCTGGCCGAGGTGATGTCCAAGTCGCTGGATACCGGCCTGGAAGGCCTCGCCGTGCCGGCGCTGGTCCCTGCGCTGGTGGTGGCGACGATTTCCGCCAGCCCCGAGATCCTCACCGCGCTGCGCGCGGCCATGGCCAATCGCATGCAGTCGGTGATCAACATCGCCCTCGGCGCCAGCCTGTCCACGGTGATCCTCACCGTGCCGGTGGTGGAAGCCATCGCCCTGTACAATGGCCAGCCGATCCAGATGGCCATGACCCCGGTGCAGACGGTGATGATGGCCGTGACCCTGATCGTCGCCGCCATCAATCTCAACGACGGCGAGACCAACGCCATCGAGGGCATGACCCACTTCGTGCTGTTCGGCACATTCATCATGCTGACCATTCTCGGTCTCTAGGGACGCACCATGATCGACAGCGAGCTCATCAGCAACTACGGTTACGGCGCCGCCGTCCTGGGCGCCCTGATCGAGGGCGATGGCGTGGCCATCCTGGCCGGCATCGCCGCCCGCCACGGCTACCTGCTGTATCCGCTCACGGCCGTCTGCGTGGCCCTGGGCGGCTTCATCGGTGACCAGACGCTGTTCTTTCTCGGGCGGCGCTACGGCGACCGCATCCTCGGTCGCTTCAAGCGCCAGCAGGCGCGCATCGACTGGCTGCGCAGCCGCATCCATCGCCACGAGGCGCTGTGGATCATCGGCATCCGTTTCGCCTACGGCTTCCGCCTGATCGGCCCGCTGCTGATCGGCGCCAGCGGCGTACGTCCGCGGCGCTTCCTGTTCTTCAACATCATCGGCGCACTGCTCTGGGGCTTTTTCATGACCGGCATCGGTTATGCGGTGGGCGAGATCCTGCGGGACTTCTTCGCCGAGCATCATGTGTCGAAGCGGTGGTTCTTTGCGGCGGCGATCTGTGTGGCGGTGCTGTTCATCGGCGCCCGCGCCATTCTGCGGCGGCGGGAGAGGGTGTAGGGGCGCTTTGTAGGTTGGGTTGAGCGGAGCGAAGCCCACGGCTTTGGGGTTTGAGCTGTTGTACTGGCTGATTATCGTGGTTTGCTGATGGTTTCTGTTTCGCCCACCCGGGCGAGTCACTTTTTTCAAACGCCAAAAAAGTAACCAAAAACGCTTGTCCCCACGTTTCGGCCCTTCGCTACGCTCCGGGTCCCCTCGCTCCGGCGCCGCTCCGGGGGCACGGCACGAAGGGGCATCCTGCCCCTCGCGCCTTGCTCGGCGTCCTGCCTCGCATCCCCCTGCGCGACACCTACACTCGGCCTTACTGACGGGGACGGGACGCTAGCCGGAAAGTTGGGTATTTCCAGTATCTGTAGCGTGGAAAACCGCGCAGCGTTTTCCACTTAGGGAGTAACGCCTATCGCGTGGACAAGGCTGCGCCGTTGTACACCCTACCGGTTTACACCCAACGCATCAGGCGCGCGATTCGCCCCGTTCAGCAGGGCGAACGCCAGCGTCGTGGAGTGGGTCGAGCCGCATGGATGCGGCGAGAGGCCTAACGGGCCATGG
>NZ_WHOV01000140.1:0-2824 GCF_009765395.1 Pseudomonas sp. BAV 4579
GGCCTGGCAGAGCGTGGCCGCGCAGCTCTGGCAGCGCGCCGGCAGCCGCCTGACCCTGGACGCCGCCGACTATCGCCAGGCCTGGCAGGACGGCCGCATCGCCGAGCGCCATCTGCAGCAGGCGCTGGCCGAGCAGGGGGAATCCTGCAAGCCGCTGAGGCTGCTGGAGGTACTGGACGCCCCCGCTGAGGTCGGCCACGGTCTGCCGCTGCTGGAAGACCTGGCCGAGCCGGGGATCCCGCTCCCGGGCTGGCCGGCGCTGATCACCCACTAGATCGGGCAGAGCTGCGCGGCCTGGTTCGATCACGAGCAGGCGGATTGGCGTCCGGCAGAGGGTGGCGGGCTCTATCAGACCTGGCGCGCCAGCTTGCTGGCCGACCGGGGCCTGAGCGTCCTCAGTGGCTGCCGGGATCTGCATCAGCGGATCGCAGCGTTGCCGGCGCAACCCGAAGCGGCCCTGGAGGCGGCGGTCGAACACCTGGGACTGCCAGCGCCAGACTGGGCGGCCTGGTTCGACTGCCTGCTGCTGCGCAATTTGGGTTGGGCCTCCTGGTGCGCCTATCGGCGCTGGCAGGCCCGGCTGCAGGGCGAGGACGACCAGACGGTGCTGGAGCTGCTGGCCATCCGCGCGGCCTGGGAATGGCTGGTGGATGATCGCCGGCGCGATGCCGAGAGCCGCTGGCACAGTTGGCGGGCGGCCTGGGAGGAGGGCTTGCAGCGGATGCCTTCGGCCAACTGGCAGGCCCTGCAGCTCTGGCAGCGCGCCGACGAGCTGGCCTGGCAGGAACACCTGCAGCAGGCGCTGTGCCAGAGCATCCCGGCAGCCTTGCCACCGGTGCCGCTGGCCAAGCTGTTCTTCTGTATCGACGTACGTTCCGAGCCCCTCAGGCGCGCCCTGGAGCAAACGTGTCCGGCACTGGAAACCGGCGGTTTCGCCGGCTTCTTCGGGCTGCCCATCGCCTATACGCCGCTGGGTACCGGTGCCACGCGCCCGCAGTTGCCGGGCCTGCTCGCGCCGCAACTGCAGGTCAGCGAGGGCAGTGGCGACGCCACGCGGGATCGCCAGCTGGCACAGCTGCGTCAGGGGCGCCTGGCACGGCAGGGCCGCTGGCGGCTGTTCGAGCGGCTGCCGGCCTCGACCTTCACCCTGGTGGAAAGCGTCGGGCTGGGCTACGCCGGGGCGCTGCTGGGACGGACCTGTGGCCTGGCCGGTGGCGCGCCTTCGACCGAACTCAGCGCCTGGCGCCGTCAGGAACGGCAACAGCTGCAACCACAGCTACCGGCGATGTCCCGGCTGCAGCAGGTCGACCTGGCCGAGCGCATTCTCAAGGCCATGGGGCTCAACGGGCCGGTGCCGTCCCTGTTGGTGCTGCTCGGCCACGGCAGCCAGAGCGCCAATAATCCTCAGGCAGCGGGTCTGGACTGCGGTGCCTGCTGTGGCCAGAGCGGCGAGATCAATGCGCGGCTACTGGCCGGCCTGCTCAACGAACCCGAGGTGCGTGACGGGCTGCGGGTGCGCGGCCTCGACCTGCCGCCGCACTGCCAGGTGCTGGCCGGGCTGCACAACACCACGACGGATGAGGTGCAGGTCTTCGGGTACGAGGGGCTTCCCGCAGAGCTCCAGCCCAGCTGGCAGCGCCTGCGGCTGGCGCTGGACAGCGCCAGCGCCGAGGTGCGGCGGCAGCGGGCTGGCAAACTGGGCCTGGCACCGCTGCCGGAACAACCGGACAGACTGCTCGGGCAGCTGCGCCGGCGCGCTCGGGACTGGGCGCAGACCCGGCCGGAATGGGGCCTCGCCGGCAATGCCGCCTTCATCGCCGCGCCGCGGGCGCGCACCCGCGCGGTGGACCTGGAGGGCCGCGTCTTCCTGCACGACTACGACTGGCGGCAAGACCAGGAGGGCAGGGTGCTGGAGCTGATCATGACGGCGCCCACGGTGGTGGCGCACTGGATCAATCTGCAGTACTTCACCTCGACCACCGACAACCTGCGTTTTGGCAGCGGCAACAAGTTGCTGCACAACGTGGTGGGCGGCCATATCGGCGTGTTCGAAGGCAACGGCGGCGACCTGCGCATCGGTCTGGCGCGCCAGTCGCTGCACGACGGCCAGCGGTGGATGCATCGTCCGCTACGGCTGCACGTGGTGATCGAGGCGCCGCGCGCGATGATCGATCAGGTGATCGCCAACCATGCCGTAGTGCGCGATCTGGTGCGCAACGGCTGGTTGCACCTGCTGCGTCTGGATGGCCTGCCGGCTTGCCTCGAGGTGCGTACGGCCGGTGGGTGGCAGCCCTTGCCCAAGGTCTGACGCTGGCCGGCGCCAGGCCGCCCGATGCTTCAGGCGGCCTGGCCCGCCCTGGCATGGCAAAACTGAAATCCGTGACCAAGGGTGCAAGGCCGCGTGCTAAGGGTGCAGTTGCCTCCCCAGCAGTGGAAGGATCACGTCGCGGGTCAGGGGTGCCAGCGGCAGATCGCCGGGTTCGTCTACGGCTACCCATACCGCCTCTTCTATTTCGGCGGCAGGCACCGCCTGGTCTCCCGCACCCATGGCTACCTGATACAGCGCGCAATCGACCCTGAAACCGGGTTCATTGGCGGCCGGCGCCTGGTAGTTGCCGAGAAAGGTCGCAGCCTCTGCGGTGATGACCAGGCCAAGTTCTTCCTGTAGTTCGCGGATCAAGGCGGCCAGCGGTTGCTCCCCCGGATCCACCTTGCCGCCCGGTTGCATGAAGGCGGCGGTGCCCCGCTTGCGCACCAGCAGCACCTGCTGGCGGTCGTTCAGGAGGATGGCGGCGGCGATGTGCAGGATTGGGGTCAAGGTGAA
>NZ_WHOV01000141.1:0-47379 GCF_009765395.1 Pseudomonas sp. BAV 4579
CGGCGCGCCTGGCCAGCAGCGCATGATTGGCATTGAGGGTGCCGACCACCTGCAGCGGGCGTTCGGCGGCGACGGCGGCGCGGAATTTCTGGCCGGGACTGACGGCGGGCATGGCGTTACCTCGACTGATCTTGGACTAGGGGATGGTGCTGCAGATTGCGCTTGGAGGCGGCGATGTGGCGGCGCATCAGCAGCTCGGCCAGTTCGCCGTCGCCCTCGGCCAGGGCATCGAGGATGCGATGGTGCTCGGCGAAGGCCTGACGCGGCCGATTGGGGGTGGCGGAGACCTTGAGCCGGTACATGCGCACCAGGTGATAGAGCTCGCCGCAGAGCAGCCGCACCAGCATGCCGTTGCCGCTGGCCTGGATGATGCGGTAGTGGAAGTCGTGGTCGCCTTCCTGCAGGTAGTAGCCGGTGCCGGCCTGGAACGCCGGATCGCGCTCGTGGGTGTCCAGCAGCTGGCGCAATTCGTCGATGCCCTGGGGCGTGAGGCGTTCGGCCGCCAGGCGGCAGGCCATGCCTTCGAGGGATTCGCGGATTTCATAGAGTTCGACCAGTTCCGCCAGGCTCAGGGCGGCGACCCGGGCGCCGGCATGGGGCACCCGCACCACCAGGCGCTGGCCTTCCAGCCGGTGGATGGCTTCGCGCAGCGGCCCGCGGCTGATGCCATAGGTGCGGGCCAGCTCCGGCTCGGAAATCTTGCTGCCCGGCGCCACGTCGCCACGGACGATGGCCTCGCGGATCCGCCGGAACACCTGCTCGGAGAGGGTCCCGCTGTCGGTCTCGGGCGCTTCGGCCGGGAGGGGGCTATCGATCATTGTCGACACCTTTTGTGTTTATGGGCTGAATAACTACGCCCGAATGCCTTATCAGTCAACAGGTGTCGACAATCCAGCTGTGACAGCCTGTATCTCGCTCCGCCAGAGGCGGTTCGCTACACTAGCGCGCCGTCCCTCCCAGCCGATTTCGCCATGCCCCTCTGCCACCTGCATCCCCTCCCCTACCACGCCGATCCCTCGGTGCGTTTCGCCTTGCTGCAGGGCGAACCCGGCGCGGTGCTGCTGGACTCCGGGCGGCCGCTTGCCGAGCGGGGTCGCTACGACCTCATGGCGGCCTGGCCGCTGCAGGTGCTGCAGCCCGCTGTCGGTGAAACGGGCCAGGCCTTCTTCACGCGGACGCGCGCGGCCCTGGCCAGCCTGGGTCGCGCCGACCTGCCGAAGGGTGCGGACCTGCCCTTCGCCGGTGGCCTGCTGGGCTATCTTGGCTACGACTTCGGCCGGCGCCTGGAGCGCCTGCCCGCGGGCGCCCGCGCCGACCTGGCATTGCCCGATGCGCGCCTGGGCCTCCATGCCTGGGCGTTGGTCAGCGATCACCAGGCCCGCACCAGCCAACTGGTCTGCCATCCGGCGCTGGACGCCGGGGAACGCCAGCGACTGATCGCCCTGTTCGACACCGGGGCGGCGCCCAGGGCCGAGGGCTTCCGGCTGACCGCCTCCTTCGCCGCCGACATCGACGAGTTCACCTATCGCCAGCGCATCGAGGCCATCCAGGCCTATATCGCCGCCGGCGACTGCTATCAGGTCAACTTCGCTCAGCGCTTTCGCGCGCCCTTCCAGGGTTCGCCCTGGACCGCCTACCAGGCCCTGCGCGCGGCCTGCCCGACGCCCTTCTCCGGCTATCTGGCGCTGGCGCGCGGCGCCCTGCTCAGCCATTCGCCGGAGCGTTTCCTGCGGGTGAGCCGTGGCCAGGTGGAAACCCGCCCGATCAAGGGTACCCGCCCGCGCCGCGCCGACATGGCCGCCGATGCCGGCGAAGCCCGCGCGCTGCTGGCCAGCCCCAAGGATCGCGCCGAGAACCTGATGATCGTCGACCTGCTGCGCAACGACCTGGGGCGCAGTTGCCGCATCGGCTCGGTGCGGGTGCCCGAGTTGTTCGCTCTGGAGAGCTATCCCAACGTCCATCACCTGGTCAGCGCCGTAACCGGCGAATTGGCCGCGGGCCTGGACGCCCTCGACCTCCTGGCCGGCAGCTTTCCTGGTGGCTCCATCACCGGTGCGCCGAAGATCCGCGCCATGCAGATCATCGACGAGCTGGAAGAAACCCGCCGCGGCCCCTACTGCGGCTCGCTGCTCTATCTGGACGTGCGCGGCGAGAGCGACAGCTCCATCCTGATCCGCAGCCTGTTGGCGGAAGACGGCATGCTCAGTTGCTGGGGCGGCGGCGGCATCGTCATGGATTCCCACTGGGCCGACGAATACGCCGAATCCCTGGCCAAGGTGCGGGTGCTGCTGGAGACGCTGGAGACCCACAGCTGATCCGGCTTTGCTACCATGGCGGCATCCCTTCCCCGGCTGGAGCCCGCCATGTCTCTCGATCTCGCCCGCATCAACGCCGACCTCGGCCGCGATCCCGAAAAGCTCGTCGCCTGGGCCCTGGGCCTGGGTAAAAGCGCCATCGTCACCACCAACTTCCGCCCCTTCGAGGCGGTGATCCTGCATCTGGTCAGCCAGGTCAAGCCGGACATCCCGGTGGTCTGGATGGACAGCGGCTACAACACCCCCGCGACCTACCGCTGCGCCGACGAGATCGGGCGCAAGCTCAATCTTAACCTGGTGACCTATCTGCCCAGGCGCTCCCGCGCCCATCGCGAGGCCATCGATGGCCCAGTGCCGGGGCTGGACGATCCGCGCCACGCCGCCTTCACCGAAGAGGTCAAGCTGGAACCCTTCGCCCGCGCCCTGCACGAGACGGCGCCCGAGGTCTGGTTCACCGCCCTGCGCGCCACCGACACCGCGGTGCGCGCCCAGATGGATCCGGTCAGCGTCAATCCGGACGGCCTGATCAAGGTCGCGCCGCTGCTGCACTGGACCTCCAAGGACCTCTACCAGTACCTCACCGCCCACGACCTGCCCAACGAATTCGACTACTTTGACCCCACCAAGGGTGACGAAAACCGCGAGTGCGGCCTGCACCTCGCCCACTGAGTCGATACCTCCCGCGCGCCCGGTTCCGGGCGCGCGCTCTGCTCCTGCTGAAACATCGCCCATGACCGCTTCCCGCCCTATCCACTCCCGCAAGGGCGTCTTTGCCGTGGTGCTCGGCAACGCCGTGGAGTTCTTCGACTTTGGCGTCTACGCCACCTTCGCCGTGCTGATCGGCCAGGTGTTCTTTCCTTCGCAGAATGCCTTCGCCAGCCTGATGGCCAGCGTCATCACCTTTGGCGTCGGTTTCGTCGTCCGGCCGCTGGGCGCCATTCTCATCGGCGCCTGGGCCGACCGCGTCGGGCGCAAGCCGGCGATGCTGCTGACCATGGTGCTGATGGCCCTGGGCACCGGTGGCATCGCCGTGCTGCCGGGCTACGAGCAGATCGGCATCGCCGCCCCCATCCTGCTGGTGCTGACGCGGCTGTTGCAGGGCCTGGCCTGGGGTGGCGAAGCCGGCCCGGCCACCACCTACATCCTGGAGGCGGCGCCACTGCACAAGAGGGGCACCTACGCCTGCTGGCAGGTGGTGGCCCAGGGGCTGGCCGCGGTAGCGGCCGGGCTGATCGGCTATGGCCTGACCCTCTGGCTGACGCCGGAGCAGCTGCTGGCCTGGGGCTGGCGCCTGCCCTTCCTGCTGGGCCTGGCGATCCTGCCCATCGGCCTCTATATCCGCCGCGGCCTGGTGGATACCCATGTCGGCGAAACCCGGGGTACCGGCGCGGTGCTGGGCGAGGTACTGGCCACCCAGCGGCGGCCCCTGCTGCTGGGGCTGCTGATCCTCTCCGGCAGCACCATCACCCAGTATTTCCTCAACTACATGACCACCTTCGCCCTGGTGGAACTGAAGCTGCCGACCGGGATCGCCATGCTCGCCACCCTGGTGATGGGCGCGGCCATGGCGGTCTGCTCGATCCTGGGCGGGGTGCTCAGCGATCGCTATGGCCGGCGCATCGTACTGATCCTGCCGCGACTGCTGTTGCTGGTGCTGCTCTATCCGGCGCTGCAGCTCATCACCCAGGCACCCGGGCCGGGCACCTTCCTGCTGACCCTGGCGGTGCTCTCCGGCCTGCACGGCATGAGTGGCGCCGCCCTGATTGTGCTGCTGGTGGAAAGCTTTCCGCAGCGGGTGCGGGCGACCGGCTTCTCGCTGGTCTATGCGCTGGGGGTGGCGGCCTTCGGCGGCACCGCCCAGATCGTGGTGACCTGGCTGATCGGCGCCACCGGCGACCGTATGGCGCCGGCCGCCTACCTACTGGTGGCCAACCTGGTGTGTCTCGGCGCCGCCTGGTTCGCCGCCGAGACCTGTCCGGGGCGTCAGCCGGCGGAACGCGCCGCGGCATAACCCTCTTCCCGCCGATTCTTGCGCTCCAGGCGAGCGTAGACGAGGCCGGTGAGCAAGAGGCCGAACAGCAGCACCGCGGCCAGCAGATAGAGTCCCGAGGCCAGGGTGCCGGTAGCCGCCTTGAGCGCCCCTATGCCATAGGGGCCGAGATAACCGCCGAGGTTGCCCACCGAGTTGATCAGGGCGATACCGGCGGCGGCACTGGCCCCGGCGAAGAACCGCCCCGGCAGCGTCCAGAACAGCGCGGTAAGGGAGAACAGACAGAAGGCCACCACCGACAGCGCTGCCAGTTGCAGCACGGCGGTGCCGAACCAGGCACTGCCGGCCATGGCCAGGGCGCCCACCCCATAGAGCACGGCCAGGTGCCCATAGCGATCGCCGAATCGATCGGAACTACGCGGCACGATGAGCAGGCCGAGAATGCCGAAGGCGTAGGGAATGGCGGAAATGAAGCCCGTGGTGAGATCGCTGCCGCCGAACTGGTGGATCAGCGTCGGCAGCCACAGCCCGAGGCCATAGATGCTCAGGGTCACCGGCAGATAGTAGAGCGCCAAGAGCAGCACCCGGCGATCCTTGAGCGCATGCAGGGGGTTGCCATGGCGGGTCTGGTCGAAGAGGTGCAGGTCCTTTTCCAGCTCCGTTGCCAGCCAGCGCTTTTCGTCGACGTCCAGCCAGGCGACCTGTTGCGGACCATCCGGCAACCGGGTCAGGGTCGGCCAGGCCAGCAGCACCGCCGGCGCGCCGATGCAGAGGAACAGCCACTGCCAGCCGTGCAGACCGAGTGCGCCATCCAGTTGCAGGAGCATGCCCGATAGCGGTCCCGTCACCAGCATGGCGATGGGCTGAGAGAGGATGAACAGCCCCATGATCTTGCCGCGATGGCGTACCGGGAACCACTGGGTGAGGTAGTAGAGCACGCCGGGAAAGAAGCCGGCCTCGGCCGCACCCAGCAGGAAGCGCATGACATAGAAGCTGTTCGGTCCCTGGACGAAGGCCATGCCCATGGTGATGGCACCCCAGGTCACCAGGATGCGGGCGAACCAGCGGCGCGCGCCGGAGCGCTCCAGCAGCAGGTTGCTGGGCACCTCGCAGAGGAAATAGCCGATGAAGAACAGTCCGGCACCGAGGCCGTAGGCGGCATCGCCGATGCCGATGTCGGCGCCCATGTGCAGCTTGGCGAAGCCCACGGCAGAGCGGTCGATGTAGGCGACCAGATAGAGCAATACGAGAAAGGGGACCAGCTTGAGCGTGATCCGACGGATGAGGGCGGATTCAGGGTGCATGGCGTTCTCCGACTTGTTGTTGTTGTGCGGTTGAAGCGCAGATCGCTCAAAATTCTAACGTACTATCATTGAATCGTTAAATACCCTAATCAGTCCATTAATCGGCTCTTAAGCTAATTTTGATAATACTAAAATATTGTTACGAAGTAGGAAATCTTACCTCTTGATTTCCGCTGATCCCCGTTACAGAGCCGCTTAGCCCGGGATAACATCGGTTATCGCGCTGATGGTGTTATAGTGATGGCACGACGACTTCGGATGCCTTTCGATGAATTACAAGACACCGCTGCCGCGCAAAAGCAGACACGCTCGCATCGTTCATGAACTCGGCACCCAGATCGTGTCCGGGCACTTCCTGCCAGAACAGCGCCTGCCCCCCGAGGCGCAGCTGTGCGAAGAATATGAAGTGAGCCGCCCCGTCCTGCGTGAGGCCACCCGAGTGCTCGTGGCCAAGGGGCTGGTCAGGTCCAAGCCCAAGGTCGGGACCGTAGTCAAACCACGCAACGAGTGGCATCTGCTCGATCCGGACGTGCTCCATTGGCTGCTGGAGAGCGATTCGCGGCACAGCTTCTACGAGACCCTGGTCAAGGTGCGCAACATCATCGAGCCGGAGGTTGCCGCCATGGCGGCCGCCAACGCCCAGCCCGAAGACGTCAAGGCCATCGAGGACGCCTACCAGCGGATGGAGCAGGCGGCGGACATCGCCAACATGGCCGAGCCGGACATGGCCTTTCACCTGTCCATCGCCACGGCCACCCACAACGAATTGCTGACTCACCTCTACAGCATCATGCTGCTGCCGGTGCGGGACTATCTGGAACGTTCCTCGGCGCTGTTCGCCTCCGGAGACAGCCTCAACCTGCTGGTCTCCCGGCACAAGGCGATCCTCACCGCGATCCAGCACCGCGACCCGCTGACCGCCCGCCACGCCGCCATCGCCCAGCTGGCCGGTGTCGATGACATGGTCGCCGAAGCCTTCCGGCCGCAGCCCTTGTCTGAAGGTGAAATTTCGTATGATCATTGAGGGCAAGAACCCACTCGCGGTATGCCCTCATGTCCAGCAGCTACCATGCCTCTACCGTAGAACAACTCGGCCAGCGACTCGCGGCCGGGCATTTTCCACCCGGTAGCGCCCTCAAGGTAGAGGCGGATCTCTGCCAGGAACTGGGTGTCAGTCGCACCATCCTGCGCGAAGCGATCAAGACCCTGGCGGCCAAGGGCATGCTGGAAGTCGGCCCCAAGGTCGGTACCCGGGTCCTGCCGCTCAGTCGCTGGAATCTGTTCGACACCCAGGTCGTGGGCTGGCTGGCCACCGGCGGTCTGCCCGCTCATTTCGTCAAGGACCTGCTGGATCTGCGCCACGCCATCGAGCCGGCAGCAGTACGCTGGGCCTGCGAAAGGGCCACTCCCGAGCAGGTCCAGGCGATCCAGGTCGCCTACCAGCACCTGGAGGCGTCGCTCGATGGCGGCGACTACAACACTGCCGACCAGCGCTTCCACGAATGCGTCCTGGCGGCCAGCCACAATCAGTTCATCGAGCAGATGGTGCCCGCCCTGGGCGCGCTGCTGGCAGCCTCCTTCACCCTGTCGTCGGCCGATCCCGACGAATTGCGGCGTACCCTCCCCCTGCACAAGACCCTGGCCGACGGCATCGCATCGCGCGATGCGGCGCGCGCCGTCTGGGCCTGCATGATGCTGATCGACAGCGCGGCGGTGACCCTGGCGCGCTATACCGACTGACGTCGTGCCTGGCGCAACCTGCGCAGCCTTTCGGGTTCCCATGCCTGAACTTTTCGTCCTGCCACAACAAGAGAGGTGAACGATGGATTGGCAGCCGCTGCTTCCCCAGCGCTTCAAACTGGCCGAGGGCCCCTTCTGGGACCAGGAGACCCAGGCGCTCTACTGGGTAGATATCGCCGGCTTCAAGGCCTGCCGCCTGCGCGGCGAGCAGTATCAGGAATGGCAGCTTGATCGCCCCTGCTCCGCCTTCGTGCCCACGGTCCGCGGCGATGCCCTGGTGACCCTGCCGAATGGCGTCTTCCGCCTGGATCTCGACTCCCCGCCAGAGCGTCCCGCGCTGGAACTCTTCTGCGTCGCCGATCCCGATCCGGGCAATCGCGGCAATGAGGCCCGCTGTGACGCCCAGGGGCGTCTCTGGCTGGGCACCATGCAGAACAACCTCGATGCCCAGGGCGGCGACGTGGCCATCGACCGGCACTCGGGCGGCCTGTTCCGCATCGATCCCGACGGCAGCGTCAGCCGGCACGCCAGCGACCTCGGCATCGCCAACACCCTGGTGTGGAGCGCGGCGGACAACCACGTCATCAGCGCCGACACCCTCAGGGACACCCTCTATCGCTATCCGCTGGATGCCAGCGGCAACCTGGGTGCACCCACCGTCTGGGCCGGTCCCCACGAGCGCGGCTCGCCGGACGGCTCGGCCATCGACAGCGAAGGCTGCGTATGGAACGCGCGCTGGGATGGCAACTGCCTACTGCGCTTTTCGCCGGAAGGCGAGCTGCTGGAAATCGTCGAGCTGCCAGTGCAGCGGCCCACCAGCTGCGTCTTCGGCGGAGCGGATCTGCGCACCCTCTACGTCACCAGCGCCGCCGCCGACGGTACCCTCGACGGCGCCCTGCTCAAGGCCACCGCACCGGTCGCCGGCATGCCCTGCCACAGGTTCGCCGGCTGATTCATCCTACCGACCCAGGCGCCCTTCCGCGGCGCCTTTCCGCTTCGGGCCCTATGTAACAGCTTGGTGACAGAGGTGATGAAAAATCTCGTCACCTTTTTCTTGCGCCCGCATCCATCCAATCATAATATCAATACAGAGCGGCGTCGTCTGACCTCCACGACGGCAGCCCGCCGCCTTGCATTGCCTGGCCACACCAATAAAAACAAGGAGTTCCAGCTATGTTCCGTGTTCCGGGAGTTCGTTCTCTGCTGCGTGCCGCCCTCGCCGCCGGCGCTGTCAGCCTGTCCCTTTCCGCTTTCGCCGCCGATCCGGTCAAGATCGGTTTCCTGGTCAAGCAACCCGAGGAACCCTGGTTCCAGACCGAGTGGGCCTTCGCCGAGAAAGCCGCCAAGGACAAGGGCTTCACCCTGCTCAAGATCGCCGTGCCGGATGGCGAGAAGACCCTCGCCGCCATCGACAGCCTGGCCGCCAACGGCGCCAAGGGCTTCGTGATCTGCCCGCCCGACGTCTCCCTCGGCCCGGCCATCGTGGCCAAGGCCAAGCTCAACGACCTCAAGGTCATGGCCGTGGACGACCGCTTCGTCGACGCCAAGGGCAAATTCATGGAAGACGTGCCCTACCTGGGCATGGCCGCCTTCGAGGTCGGTCAGCAGCAGGGCGCCGCCATGGCCGCGGAAGCCGAGAAGCGTGGCTGGAAGTGGGACGACACCTATGCGGTGATCAACACCTACAACGAGCTGGATACCGGCAAGAAGCGCACCGACGGTTCGGTGGAAGCCCTGAAGAAGGCCGGCCTGCCCGCCGACCACATCATCTTCGCGCCGCAGAAGACCCTGGACGTACCCGGCAGCATGGACTCCACCACCTCCGCGCTGGTCAAGCTGCCGTCGGGCGCCAAGCACCTGATCATCGGCGGCATGAACGACAACACCGTGCTGGGCGGCGTCCGCGCCACCGAAAGCGCCGGCTTCAAGGCCGAGCAGGTGATCGGCATCGGCATCAACGGCACCGATGCCATCGGCGAACTGAATAAAGCCAACAGCGGCTTCTTCGGCTCCATGCTGCCCAGCCCCCACGAAGAGGGCTACCAGACCGCCAGCATGATGTACGAGTGGGTGACTACCGGTAAGGAGCCGCCCAAGTACACCGCGATGGACAAGGTCACCCTCATCACCCGCGCCAATTTCCAGCAAGAGCTGGAAAAGATCGGCCTCTGGAAGTGATGACCCCGGCGGCGCCCGTGCTGGCGCCGCCCTCCTCTTTCGTCTGACAGGAGTGCTTCATGGCAGCCCTGGAACACACCACCGCCCAGAGCGCCGACAGCCTCGGTTTCGTCGGCATCGGCAAGACCTTTCCCGGCGTCAAGGCGCTCGCCGACATCTCCTTCAACGTGCGTCCCGGTTCGGTGCACGCCCTCATGGGCGAGAACGGCGCCGGCAAGTCGACCCTGCTGAAGATCCTCAGCGGCTACCACGCCCCCACCACCGGCCACCTCAACATCGATGGCCAGGAACTGGTGTTCAAGAGCACCGCCGAAGCCATCCGCGCCGGCGTCGCCGTGATCCAGCAGGAACTGCAGCTGGTGCCGGAGATGACCGTCGCCGAAAATCTCTTTCTCGGGCACCTGCCGGCGCGCTACGGCATCGTCAATCGCGGCCACCTGCGCCGCCAGGCCCTGGACCTGCTCAAGGGCCTGGCCGAAGAGATCGACCCCAACACCAAGGTCGGGCGCCTGTCGCTCGGGCAGCGCCAACTGGTCGAGATCGCCAAGGCGCTCTCCCGTGGCGCCCGCGTCATCGCCTTCGACGAGCCGACCAGTTCGCTGTCCGCCCGCGAGACCGATCGGCTGATGACCATCATCGCCCGGCTGCGCGACGAAGGCCGGGTGGTGCTCTATGTCTCCCACCGCATGGAAGAGGTGTTCCGCATCTGCGACGCGGTGACGGTGTTCAAGGACGGTCGCCACGTGCGCACCATCGAGCGCCTGGCCGACATCACCCCCGACCAGTTGATCACCCTGATGGTCGGCCGCGATCTCGCCGACATCTACGACTATCGCCCGCGCGAGATAGGCGGCGGCTGTCTCAAGGTCGAGGGCCTGTTCGGCCAGGGCCTGCAGCAGCCGGTGGGCTTCGAGGTCTGCCAGGGCGAGATCCTCGGCCTGTTCGGCCTGGTCGGCGCCGGTCGCACCGAGCTGCTGCGCCTGCTGGCGGGCCTGGAAAAGCACAAGGCTGGCAGCCTGAGCCTCAAGGGCGCCCCGATCAGCCTCAGGTCGCCGCGTGACGCCATCGCCGCCGGCATCCTGCTGTGCCCGGAAGATCGCAAGAAGGAAGGCATCGTGCCCCTGGCCAGCGTGGCCGAGAACATCAATATCAGCGCTCGCGCCCATCACGCCAGCCTCGGCTGCCTGATCCAGGGGCGCTGGGAAAAGGCCAACGCTGAAAAGCAGATTCGCGCGCTGAACGTGAAGACGCCCCACGCCGGGCAGAAGATCAAGAATCTCTCCGGCGGCAACCAGCAGAAGGCCATCCTTGGTCGCTGGCTGTCGATGCCCATGCAGGTGCTCCTGCTCGACGAACCCACCCGCGGTATCGACGTGGGCGCCAAGTCGGAGATCTACGCCATCATCCATGACCTCGCCGCCCGCGGCATCGCCGTGGTGGTGGTGTCCAGCGACCTGATGGAAGTCATGGGCGTGGCCGATCGCATCCTGGTGATGAGCGAAGGCGCCATCACCGGCGAGGTGGCTCGCGCCGAATTCAACGACGAGCGCCTGCTGCAGCTCGCCCTGCCCCGTACCCGGGCCTGATGAAAACAAGAAAAGAGGTTCAGTCCATGTCCGCCCAACCCCACAGCCTGACCCCGCCGCGCCGCGGCTTCGACATGCGTCGCTTCCTCGACGACTGGGCCATGATGCTGGCCGCCGTCGTCATCTTCACCCTCTGCGCGCTGTTCGTGCAGAACTTCCTCTCGCCGCTGAACATGCGCGGTCTGGGCCTGGCGATCTCCACCGTGGGCATCGCCGCCTGCACCATGCTGTTCTGCCTGGCCTCCGGCCACTTCGACCTCTCGGTGGGTTCGGTCATCGCCTGTGCCGGGGTGGTCGCCGCGGTGGTGATGCGCGAATTCGACAGCGTCTTTCTCGGCGTCGCCGCCGCCCTGGCCATGGGCCTGGTGGTCGGCCTGATCAACGGCCTGGTGATCGCCAAGCTCAAGATCAACGCCTTGATCACGACCTTGGCGACCATGCAGATCGTGCGCGGCCTGGGCTACATCTTCTCCGACGGCAAGGCCGTGGGCGTCTCCCAGGAGCAGTTCTTCGTGTTCGGCAACGGCCAGCTGTTCGGCCTGCCGGTGCCCATCGTCATCACCCTGCTGTGCATCCTGTTCTTTGGCTGGCTGCTCAACTACACCACCTTCGGTCGCAACACCATGGCCATCGGTGGCAACGAGGAAGCCGCGCTGCTGGCCGGGGTCCACGTCGATCGCACCAAGATCATCATCTTCGCCATGCACGGGGTGATCGGCGCCCTGGCCGGCGTGGTGCTGGCCTCGCGGATGACCTCCGGCCAGCCAATGATCGGCCAGGGCTTCGAACTCACGGTGATCTCCGCCTGCGTGCTGGGCGGGGTTTCCCTGGCCGGCGGCATCGGCATGATCCGCCACGTGATCGCCGGCGTGCTGATCCTGGCGATCATCGAGAACGCCATGAACCTGAAGAACATCGACACCTTCTACCAGTACGTCATCCGCGGAACCATCCTGCTGCTGGCCGTGGTCATCGACCGCTTCAAGCAGCGCTAAACCCAGACTCTGCCCTCCCCCGCGGCGCCAGGTGCGCCGTGCCGGGGACCGCTTTGCCCGTGAAATGCCCGAGGACAAGACAATGACCACGCCCAAACGCCCACTCCGCTCCGCCCAGTGGTTTGGCAGCAACGACAAGAACGGCTTCATGTACCGCAGCTGGATGAAGAATCAGGGCATCCCGGATCACGAATTCCAGGGCAAGCCCGTCATCGGCATCTGCAACACCTGGTCCGAGCTGACCCCCTGCAACGCCCACTTCCGCAAGATCGCCGAACACGTCAAGCGCGGCATCTACGAAGCCGGTGGCTTCCCGGTAGAATTCCCGGTGTTCTCCAACGGCGAATCCAACCTCAGACCCACCGCCATGCTGACCCGCAACCTGGCCAGCATGGACGTGGAGGAAGCCATTCGCGGCAATCCGGTGGACGCCGTGGTGCTGCTCACCGGCTGCGACAAGACCACGCCGGCGCTGCTGATGGGCGCCGCCAGCTGCGACGTGCCGGCCATCGTCGTCACCGGCGGCCCCATGCTCAACGGCAAGCACCACGGCCGCGACATCGGCGCCGGCACCATCGTCTGGCAGATGCATGAGGCCTACAAGGCCGGTGCCATCGACCTCAACGAATTCCTCTCCGCCGAAGCCGGGATGTCGCGCTCGGCCGGTACCTGCAACACCATGGGCACCGCCTCGACCATGGCCTGCATGGCCGAAGCCCTGGGCACCTCGCTGCCGCACAACGCGGCCATTCCGGCGGTGGATTCGCGGCGCTACGTGCTGGCGCACCTGTCCGGCATGCGCATCGTCGAGATGGTGGAAGAAGACCTGCGGCTGTCGAAGATCCTCACCAAGGAAGCCTTCGAGAACGCCATTCGCGTCAACGCCGCCATCGGCGGCTCCACCAACGCGGTTATCCACCTCAAGGCCATCGCCGGCCGCATCGGCGTGGACCTGGAGCTGGATGACTGGACCCGGGTCGGCCGCGGCACCCCCACCATCGTCGATCTGCAGCCCTCCGGCCGATTCCTGATGGAGGAGTTCTACTATGCCGGCGGCCTGCCGGCGGTGATCCGCCGCATGGGCGAAGCCAAGCTGCTGCCCCACCCCGAGGCCCTGACCGCCAATGGCAAGAGCCTCTGGGCCAACTGCGCCGAGGCGCCCATCTACGGCGACGACGAGGTCATCCGCGCCCTGGACAACCCGCTGCGCGCCGACGGCGGCATCTGCGTGCTGCGTGGCAATCTGGCGCCCAAGGGCGCGGTGCTCAAGCCCTCGGCCGCGACCCCGGCGCTCATGCAGCATCGCGGTCGCGCCGTGGTGTTCGAGAACCTGGAAGACTACAAGGCGCGCATCGTCGACCCGGACCTGGATATCGACGAGACCTGCGTGATGGTGCTGAAGAACTGCGGACCCAAGGGATATCCGGGCATGGCCGAGGTGGGCAACATGGGCCTGCCGGCCAAGCTGCTGGCCAAGGGCATCACCGACATGGTGCGCATTTCCGACGCCCGCATGAGCGGCACCGCCTACGGCACCGTGGTCCTGCACGTGGCACCCGAGGCCTCGGCCGGTGGCCCGCTGGCGGTGGTCCGCGAAGGCGACATGATCGAGCTGGACTGCGCTTCCGGGCGCCTGCACCTGGATATCCCCGACGAAGAACTGGCCGCGCGCCTGGCCGACTGGCAACCGCCGGCCGATCAGCTGCTGGCCGGCGGTTATCGCCGCCTCTACGTCAACCACGTGCTGCAGGCCGACGAAGGCTGCGACTTCGACTTCCTGGTCGGTTGCCGCGGCGCCGAGGTGCCTCGCCACTCCCATTGACCGGCTCTACCCCCTCTCCCACCGGGAGAGGGTCGGGGTGAGGGGCTGGCGCAGCCGCTCTTTCCGGAACTCGGGGCCCTCTGCCCCACTCTTGCACAACAACAAACCGAAAAGGTGGTCGAGATGAAACGCACGTTAGCCCTCACCGGACTTGGACTGTCACTCATGATCAGCACCCTTACCGCCCAGGCGGCCGGCCTCAGCAGCCAGCAGTCGAGCTTTGGCAAGCTGCCCGATGGCACCCCCATCGAGAAGTTCGTCCTGACCAACAGCCACGGCATGCAGGCCACCGTCATCACCTACGGCGGTGTGCTGCAGGCGCTCAAGGTGCCCGACCTCAAGGGCCACAGCGAAGACGTGGTCCTGGGCTTCGATGACGTCCAGGGTTATCTCGACAACCCCACCGTATTCTTTGGCGCCACCATCGGCCGCTTCGGCAACCGCATCGCCGAGGGCCGCTTCAGCCTCGATGGCAAGAGCTACCAGATCCCCAAGAACGACAAGACCAACGCCCTGCACGGCGGCCCCCAGGGTTTCAACACCAAGGTGTGGAAGGCCGAGCCGGCCAAGGGCGACGGCTGGGTCGGCGTGACCCTGAGCTATGTCTCCCCCGATGGCGAGATGGGCTTTCCCGGCACCCTGACCACCCAGGTGACCTACCAGCTGGACGAGCACAACCAGCTGACCCTCAAGTACCGCGCCACCACCGACAAGCCGACGGTGCTCAACCTGACCAACCACAGCTACTTCAACCTGGCCGGCGCCGGCAGTGGAACCGTGCTCAAGCAGGTGGCGATGCTCAATGCCGACAAATACACGCCAGTGACCGCCAAGCTGATCCCCACCGGCGAATTGCCGCCCGTGGCCGGCACGCCGATGGACTTCCGCAAGCCGACCGCCATCGGCAAGCACATCGCCGACGAAAATCAGCAGCTGAAGTACGCCGAACCCAAGCAGGGTGGCTATGACTTCAACTGGGTGCTCAACACCGCTGGCGATCTGCAGAAAGCCGCTGCCGTGGTGACCGACCCGGGCTCCGGCCGCACCCTGACCCTCTACACCACGGAGCCGGGCGTGCAGTTCTATACCGGCAACTTCTTGGAAGGGAACATCAAGGGCAAGGCCGGCAAGACCTACGGCCACTGGGGTGCCTTCACCCTGGAGACCCAGCATTACCCGGATGCGCCCAACCAGCCGAACTTCCCCACCACCCGCCTGGATCCTGGCCAGACCTACACCCAGACGACGATCTTCAAGTTCGCCGGCAAGTAGGGCCTGCTCCGACTCAAGCAAAGGGCGCTCCCGGGAGCGGCCTTTGCTTTGGTGCTCCCCTCACCCCAACCCTCTCCCAGAGGGAGAGGGAAAGGAGCGGAGCGCCTTTCGCCTCCGTGCTCCGTGCTCCGTGCTCCGTGCTCCGTGCTCCGTAGCGTGGAAAACGGCGCAGCCTTTTCCACTGTCCTGCCAGTGGCCCTTTCCATCACCCAATAAAAAACCCGGCGCCTCGCGACACCGGGTTTCTTACCACCTCAAAGCACTAGGATCAGATCGCAGCCTTGGTGTTCTCGCCGTTCACCAGACGCTGGATACCCAGCGGATTGGCGTTTTGCAGGGCTTCCGGGAGGAAGGCATCCGGGTAGTTCTGGTAGCACACCGGACGCAGGAAGCGATCGATGGCCAGGGTACCGACAGAGGTGCCGCGGGCATCGGAGGTCGCCGGATAGGGACCGCCATGGACCATGGCATCGCTGACTTCCACACCGGTGGGATAGCCGTTGAGCAACAGGCGACCAGCTTTCTGCTCCAGCAGGCCGATGATGGCCTCGAAGCGCTGCAGATCGGCCGGCTCGGCCAGCAGGGTGGCGGTCAGCTGGCCGTGCAGGCCTTGCAGCGCCTGGTGCAGCTGGGCTTCGTCAGCCACCTCGACCACCACCGTGGTAGGACCGAAGACTTCCTCCTGCAGCAGCTCGTCGTTTTCCAGCAGCAGGCTCACATCAGCCTTGAACAGCTGCGGACGCGCCTGATTGCCTTCCTGGTTGGCACCGGCCAGGTGCTGCACACCGGAATGGGCCAGCAGCGCCGCGACGCCCTTCTCGTAGCTCTTCAGGGTGCCCGGATTGAGCATGGTCTGGGGCGCCTGCTCGTTCATGGCACCGGCCAGGCGCTCGAGGAAGCCGCTGAACTCGGGCGAACGCACGCCGATGACCAGACCCGGATTGGTGCAGAACTGGCCGCAGCCCAGGACCACGGAGGCCGCGAGTTCACCGGTGATGGCGTCGCCACGGGCCTTGAGCGCCTCGGGCAGGATCACCACGGGGTTGATGCTGGACATCTCGGCGAATACCGGGATCGGCTGCGGACGAGCCGCGGCCATGTCGCACAGGGCACGACCGCCGCGCAGCGAGCCGGTGAAGCCCACTGCCTGGATGGCCGGGTGCTTGACCAGCTGCTCGCCCACGCCACCGCCATAGATCATGTTGAACACGCCCTTGGGCATGCCGGTCTTCTCCGCGGCGCGGATCACCGCGTCGGCCACGTATTCGGCGGTGACCATGTGGCCGCTGTGGGCCTTGAACACCACCGGGCAGCCGGCGGCCAGGGCCGCGGCGGTGTCGCCACCGGCAGTGGAGAAGGCCAGCGGGAAGTTGCTGGCGCCGAAGACGGCCACCGGACCCAGGCCGATGCGGTACTGACGCAGGTCAGGGCGCGGCAGCGGCTTGCGCTCGGGCAGCGCGGTGTCGATGCGTGCACCGTGGAAGTCACCGCGGCGCAGCACCTTGGCGAACAGGCGCATCTGGCCGCTGGTACGGCCACGCTCACCCTGGATGCGACCAGCCGGCAGCGCGGTTTCCTGGCAGACCAGCTGGACGAAGTCGTCACCCAGGCCATCCAGTTCGTCGGCGATGGCATCGAGGAAGGCCGCGCGCTTTTCGGCGCTCAGCTTGCGGTACAGGGGCGCGGCCTGCTCGGCGGCGCGGGCCGCGGCATCGACCTCGACCGCGGACGCCTGGAAGAATTCGTAGGGCAGTTTCTCGCCGGTCGTGGCGTCGATGCTGTAGACCCGCACCTCGCCCTCGCCGCTGCGAGCGCCACCGATGTAGTTCTTGCCTTGGATCTGCATTGTTCTCGACTCCTTATACCTAGGGGTTCAGGGAAGACCACCCGCCAAGGGGAGGTCTTCGAAAGGGTGGCACGCTCAGTCTCAGAGCGGCCGGGCCAGCCTGTGCGATACCCACTCTAGCATTCGCATAGTCAGCAGTCATCATACAACTATCAGAGTTGCCGGACCTGCCCGGGCTGAAAGGCTGCCGTGCCGGCCTTGACGCCATTGCTCAGCGGCTCGCCGAATTCCGGCACCGCGATCTCGAATCTGTCGCCCGGCTCGACGCGGATGCCATCGGCGAAGGACAGGGTCGCCGTACCGAAGAAATGCACATGGACATCGCCCGGCCGCAGGAACTGCGCATACTTGAAGTGGTGATACTCGAGGTTCTCCAGGCTGTGGCACATGTTGTCCTCGCCGGAGAGGAATTCCTTCTCCCAGACCACCTGCTCGCCGCGACGGATCCGGCTGGTGCCCGCCAGATGGCGCGGCAGCTCACCGGTGCGCAGCGCCGGACCGAAGCTGCAGTAGCGTAGTTTGGAATGGGCCAGGTAGAGATAGTTCTTGCGTTCCATCACGTGGTCGGAGAATTCGTTGCCCACCGCGTAACCCAGGCGATAGGGCGTGCCGTCGTCGCCGATCACATAGAGACCGGTCAGCTCGGGCTCTTCACCGGCGTCCTCGGCGAATTCCGGCAGCGGGATGTCGGCACCGGGACGCACCAGGATGCCGCCGTCGCCCTTGTAGAACCATTCCGGCTGGGCACCGGCCGTGCCGGTGGTGGGCCGACCGCCCTCCACGCCCCATTTGAACATGCGCATGGAGTCGGTCAGCTTGGCCTCCTCCTGGCTGTTCTGCTGGTGCATCTTGTCGCGGGTGGCGGCGCTGCCCAGGTGGGTCAGACCGGTTCCGGTGACCAGGCAGTGCGCGGGGTCCTCGTGGTCCAGCGGCGGCAACAGCCGGGCGCCGTCGAGCAGCTCGGCATAGACCGGTCCGGGCTCCAGGCCCAGGGTCTGCACCTGAGACTCCAGCGACACGCCAGCGCGGATGGCCTGCAGCGCCAGGGTCCGGGTGCTAGTCGCGCCCCGGACCTGCTGAACTTCGCCGCGCTCGACCACGCCGACGCGACGCTGGCCCTGTTGGTCTTCGAACTGAATCAGGTGCATGGCATTCTCCTTGTTGGTTATCGCCTGAGAAGGACTTTACTCGGCGCTACGGGGCCTGCCTAATGAGAGCTCCCTATCCCGCGATAACCAACGGTTATTCCCATGCTGCCATCCCTGGGCTCCATCGCCTCCCGTCTGCGCCTGCGGCAACTGCGCCTGCTGATCGCCCTCGACGAGGAAGGCTCGCTGCACAAGGCCGCCGAACGCATCGCCATCTCTCAGCCCGGTGCCACCAAGGCCCTGCACGAGATCGAGAGCACCCTGGGCGCCACCCTCTTCCTGCGCACCCACCAGGGCCTGCAACCCAACGACCTGGGCCGCTGCGTGATTCGCTATGCGCGGCTGATCGAGAGCGACCTGGCCCATCTGCGCGAAGAGATGCTCGGCATTCTCCAGGGCGAAGGGGGCCGGCTGGCGGTAGGGGTGATCATGGGCGCCGTGCCCCGGCTGATCGCCGCGGTGTCGCGCCTGGGTGCGGCGCAACCCCAGCTGGGGATCGAGATCATCGAGGACACCAGTGTGCGGCTGCTCGACCTGCTCGACGCCGGCCGCATCGAAGTGGCCATCTGCCGCAGCAGCGTCAGCCGCCGGCCGGATGCCTATGACTGTCTGGAAGTGCGCGAAGAGCGGCTGGAGATCGTCTGCCATCCCCGCCATCCGCTGGCGGAGGCGGAGACGCTGGGCCTGGCCGAGCTGGTCGACAGTCGCTGGATCGTCTATCCGGCCAACCTGCCCATGCGCCTGACCCTGGAACGGGAATTTCGCGCCGCGGAACTGGAGTTTCCCCGCTATCCGGTGGAAACCTCCTCCACCTTCACCCTGCTTGGCCTGCTGCAGGAAGACGCCAATCAGGTGGCCATGCTGCCCAGCGACATCGCCCAGTTCGGCGAAAGACACGGCCTGCTGCGCCGCCTGCCGGTGGTCCAGCGCACCCGCAACGAGCCCTATTCGATCCTGGTGCGCCAGGGCGCGGGGCTGTCAGCGGCGGCGCAGCTGCTGTTGGAGCAGTGGCGGCTTGAAGGGTAAGGTAGGTGGGCCGCGATTGGTCTGATCTGCTGCAGCGGCCGCATCGGCGGACCGCCATGGCCGCGATAAACCAGCAAAAAAACCAACCTCAATACGTCGGCAACGTCACCCCGTGGAACAGGGTCTCCAGCTCCTGTCGCGAAGGCGTCTGCATGGCGTTGGTGAGGACATCGCGGGTCAGGTGCGGCGCGAAGCGGCCGATGAAGTCGCACATGAAGCCGCGCAGGAAGGTGCCGCGGCGCAGGCCGATCTTGGTCACGCTGGCCTCGAAGAGGTGGCTGGCGTCCAGGCAGACCAGGTCGGCATCGGCCTTTAGATCCACCGCCATGTCGGCGACGATGCCCACGCCCAGGCCGAGGCGGACATAGGTCTTGATGACGTCGGCGTCCGCCGCGGTCAGCACCACGTTGGGCTCCAGGCCCTGGCGGGCAAAGGCCTCGTCGAGCTTGGAGCGCCCGGTGAAACCGAAGACGTAGGTCACCAGCGGCTGTTCCGCCAGATGCTCCAGGGTCAGGTGCTCCACCTTGGCCAGGGGATGGCCCTGGGGCACGATGACGCAGCGGTTCCAGCGATAGCAGGGCATCATCACCAGGTCGTTGAAGCGCTCCAGCCCCTCGGTGGCGATGGCGAAGTCGACGGTGCCGTCGGCAGCCATCTCGGCGATCTGGGTCGGCGAACCCTGGTGCATGTGCAGGGCCACGTCCGGATACTGCTTGATGAATTCGCTGATCACGTCCGGCAGCGCATAGCGCGCCTGGGTGTGGGTGGTGGCGATGGACAGGGTGCCCTTGCGCTCGTTGGAGAACTCCTGGGCGATCTGCTTGATGCTCTCGCACTTGCGCAGGATCTCGCCCGCGGTCTGGATGATGCGTTCGCCAGCCGGGGTCACCCGGGTCAGGTGCTTGCCACTGCGGGCAAAGACCTCGACGCCCAGCTCATCCTCGAGCAGGCGGATCTGCTTGCTGATGCCGGGCTGCGAGGTATAGAGACTCTGGGCCGTGGCGGATACGTTCAGATCGTGGTGGGCGACTTCCCAGATGTAGCGCAACTGTTGCAGTTTCATGCCGGCTCCTAGGCTTGTCTGAAAAGTGCCTGCGCTCGGTCATACTGCGTTAAAAATCCGTTCGGAATGCTCATTTACCCTTCGTGAATTCCGCTTCCTCACGGATTCTTGCCTTGTCTGACCTTCGCTCGGCGATTTTTCAGACAAGCCTTCTGACCCATGCGCAAGCATATAACAGTAATGCAGCCCTTAAGCTTTTTCTAGACCGAAATCGAATTAAGTCGCGGAGGGGCAAGGCTGACGTTTATGGATCAGCCCTGACTCAGCGGCACCAGGTACACCGGGATGCGCGCGGTCTGCAGCAGGCAGCTGGCGGTCCGCCCCAGGGGTGTCACCTGGGCGTCGCCCTGGCTGCGACTGCCGATTACCAGCAGATCCGCGGCGAACTCCTGGGCCTGCCTGAGAATGGCCGCTGGCGGATCGCCCTGTACCACCCGCACGGCACGCACCAGTCCCACGGTGGCCGGAGTTTCCAGCAGGTCCTCGCGCAGGGATTCGAACACCTGCTGCTCGATGGTCTCCAGCACCCGATCCAGACCGCCATTGCGCAGGCGGTCCAGGGATTCACCGTCCAGATGCTGTTGCAACAGGGTAGACGCCAGCAGGCCGAGCGGCTCCACCACATGGACGACATACAGCTGGGCCTGATGGATACGGGCGAGATTCAAGGCATGCTGAAAGACATAGGGCGAACACAGGCCCAGGTCCGTGGCGTAAAGCAGCGAGCGGATCACGATTCCTCCTGGCCAGATCAGCCGACCTGACCGGTGCAACGCGGGATAGCCCTCTCCAGCGTAGCAGGGGAAAGACGTTTGCGCTGCGAACCGCGCGTTAGAGCCCTTTCAGGGCAGCTCTTCGGGCTCGCGTGCGGCAGTGGCCAGGATCGCCGCCGCCAGCGCCGGCTCGCGTAGCGGCGCCTGTACCGGGCCGAGCAGTTCGCCGTCCCGGACCAGAAACAGCGCCGGCAGATGAAAGACGCCATAGCGCTGCACCAGGCCGCCGCTGCGCTCGGCCTCCACCCAGTACAGTCGGTCGACCGGCAGCGTCGCCGCAGGCAGCACCTGGCGCGCCAGCCGGCAGGAGGCGCAGCCGACGCTGGTGAAGATCAGCAGCGAGCGCCCGGGCGCCGCCAGCAGGACGGCATCCGCCGTCCCATCGTCCAATTCCATCGCTTCCCCGCCACGCCCATCGCCTAGGCGCGCCCTCAGGCTCGCCAATAGCGTCGTAACCATTGTGACCGGGCGGGACACGCGTTAAGGTGCCCCACCCTCTCCACCGTATTTTGCCTGCACGGGCCCCGTCCTGTCGCAGCGCCGTGACCGACGAGTAGCACCATGGCCGCACAGCCCCGCCTTAACGACCTCAACATCGAAGCCAACGAGCCGCTCATCACCCCCGAGCAGCTCAAGCAGGAGATCCCGCTGAGCGATCTCGCCGCCGACACCGTCGCCCAGGGCCGCCAGGTCATCCGCGCTATCCTCGACGGCAAGGACCATCGCCTGTTCGTGGTGATCGGCCCCTGCTCGATCCATGACATCAAGGCCGCCCACGAATACGCCGAGCGGCTCAAGGCCCTGGCCGCCCAGGTCAGCGACAGCCTCTATCTGGTCATGCGCGTCTATTTCGAGAAGCCCCGTACCACCGTGGGCTGGAAGGGCCTGATCAACGATCCCTACCTGGATGACTCCTTCAAGATCCGGGACGGCCTGCACATCGGCCGCCAGCTGCTGCTGGACCTGGCGGAAATGGGCCTGCCCACCGCCACCGAGGCGCTGGACCCCATCTCCCCGCAGTACCTGCAGGACCTGATCAGCTGGTCGGCGATCGGTGCCCGCACCACCGAGTCCCAGACCCACCGGGAAATGGCGTCGGGCCTCTCCTCCGCGGTCGGCTTCAAGAACGGCACCGATGGCAGCCTGACCGTCGCCATCAATGCCCTGCAGTCGGTCTCCAGTCCGCACCGCTTCCTGGGTATCGACCAGCGTGGCCAGGTCTCGGTGGTGATGACCAAGGGCAATGCCTATGGTCATGTGGTCCTGCGCGGCGGCAACGGCAAGCCCAACTACGACTCGGTCAGCGTCACCCTGTGCGAGCAGGCGCTGGTCAAGGCCAAGGTCAAGCCGAACATCATGGTCGACTGCAGCCACGCCAACTCCAACAAGGATGCCGCCCTGCAGCCGTTGGTGATGGATAACGTCGCCAACCAGATCGTCGAGGGCAACAACTCCATTGTCGGCCTGATGGTGGAAAGCCACCTGGGCTTCGGCAGCCAGCCGATTCCGGCGGATCTGTCGCAACTGGAGTACGGCGTCTCGGTGACCGACGCCTGCATCGACTGGGCCATGACTGAGAAGAGCATTCTCGACATGCACCGCAAGCTCAAGGCTGTACTGCCGCGCCGCGCGCGCAGCTGATCCGCCAGCGGATACGAAAACGCCGGGCTCAGCCCGGCGTTTTTCTTCCGCACCAGAGCCTGTTCAAAGTCTCGCGAGCTAGAGACAAACAAGGCGAAGCTGGCTGAGGAAGCGGATCGGACCCGCGCTCGGGTTTACGAATGGTAAATGAGCATTCCGACCGGGCTGGCGACCCAGGCCAGTTTCAACGCCGTTTGGCCGACGCGCAGCAGACTTAGGACAGGCTCTCAGGCCAGCGGCGTCACCTGGCCACGCCGTTCCAGATAATGCTCCACATAGGAGCAGGAGGGAATGACGCTGTAGCCGCGGCTCTCGGCATAGTTCAAGGCGTGCTCGGCCAGCCTGGCGGCCAGGCCGCGCCCGCGCAGGGCATCGGGGACGAAGGTGCGATAGAAATCCATCGTTTGCTTGCCCAGATCCATGTAGGCGAGATAGGCGCGTTGACCGTCGACAGAAAGGTGGAATTGATGATTGGCCTCATCGTGTTCCACGTGCAGGGACTCGTTCATGACTACTCCTTGGCGGTTTGGCTCCGCCTTATCCATTGTTATCGATGATATCCGAAGACGAGAAGGCACCCTTCCTGTGCGGGACTGAGCCACAGCGCGTCAGACCCCTCCGGAACAGGCAGGTTCTGACCAGCCGTCGCACCGAGAAATCACACTATATCAGGGCCGCCCGCGCGGGAGCAGGCGCGGCTTTGACCTTGACAACTTCCGCTCATCCTCTAACGTTTGAAACGTTCGCGACTTTCAGCCATCCAAGCAGTTGCTGATACCGGGTGCGCAGGGATTCCGGGACGAACACGAGGAGCTGAAAAGGATTTTTCCGCAAAAAATCTTTCTTCAACGGGTTCGCTCAGTTTACTTACGACCGGTAATGAGTAGTATGTAGCCGCAATTTTCCACCTGGAAAATTGATCTTAAAACAGGATGTCTACCTCAAGGGGTTTACGATGAACAACGCTCTGAAATTCGCCGCCCTGGCTCTGGCCGCTGCTCTGGCCACTGGTTGCAGCACCGCTAACAAGGAAAGCGAAGCTCGCCTGACTGCTACCGAAGACGCCGCTGCCCGCGCTCAGGCTCGTGCTGACGAAGCCTACCGTCACGCTGACGAGGCCCTGGCCGCCGCTCAGAAAGCTCAGCAGACCGCTGACGAAGCCAACGAGCGCGCCCTGCGTATGCTGGAAAAAGCCAGCCGCAAGTAAGCGCCTCGGCTGGAAAGGCGAGTGGCAACAGTCGCCTTTCCCGGAGCAAACAAAAAGCCCGCCATCTCAGATGGCGGGCTTTTTGTTTGTGTGGCCGGCTGAGCACGCTCAGCCGGTCGCTATCACAGGGTCTTGGCAGGCGCCTTGGCCACCGTACCGGTAACCATGCCGGCAGGCAGGTCGGCGATCTCCACTGGCAGGCCGTCCTGGCCCTGGACCACGTCACGCACCGTGTTCCAGTTCACCGCGCTGTTGGCCTGCAGCAGGTCATCACGCTTGATCAGCGCGTTGACCACCGCCGCCTGACGGTCGATGTCAGTCGGATCGCCCTTGAGGTTGACCGGCTGGTGCGCCTCCAGATAGAGCTTGCCCTGGCTCACGCCGAACTTGTAGGGCTCGTCGATGATGCGCACCGGCGTGCCGATTGGCAGCATGCCGACCAGTTCGGTGACGTTGAAGTTGTACATGCGGAAGCAGCCATGGCTGACCTGCATGCCGATCCCGAACTTCTTGTCCGAGCCGTGGATGAGATAGCCCGGCAGGGTCAGACGGATCTTGTAGGGGCCGAGGGGATTGTCCGGACCGGGCGGGACCACCTTGGGCAGCGGATCGCCTTCGGCAGCGTGCTCGGCACGGATGGATTCCGGCGGATACCAGGCCGGATCTTTGATCTTGTCCACCACCTTGGCCACGCCGACCGGCGAGCCCCAGCCATCGCGACCGATGCCCAACGGGTAGGTGAACACCGAATGACCACCCTTGGGGTAGTAGTACATGCGGTATTCGGCGATGTTGATGACGATGCCTTCGCGCGGCCCGGGCGGCAGGATGAAGCGAGTGGGCAGCACGATCTCGGTGCCGGCGCCCGGCAGCCAGGCATCGACGCCCGGATTGGCGGCCACCATCTCGGTGTAGCCCAGATCGTACTTCTGGCCGAGATCGGCGAAGGTGTCTTCGTAGGCGGCCTTGATGACCTGAACCTCGCCGACCACGTCTTCACCGGGTGGCGGCAGCGGCAACTCCAGTGCCTGAGCCGTACCCGCGCTCAACAGACCAAACAGCGAGAGGGAACCGACCAGGGTCGAAACGCGCGCGGGCATGGGATGAATCCTTGCAAGAAGCAAAAAGGTGACGGCGCGAATTGTACACGCCTCGCTCGGCGTCCGGCAGGGCCTCAAAAGACCTGTAATGGATTCGGCAGGCCTCGTTTGGCGCCCTGCAGGCGCTGCATGCAGGCCGGACAGAGGGTCTTGAGCCCCAGCGCCCGACGACTCAGCGCATGCATCCGGGGCCGCGCCGGCAGCAGGGTGCCGCACAGGGTCCGGTCGGTTGGCGAGCCCAGCTCCAGCTGCCGGGCGACGATATGCACCCGCCCCTCGCGGCAGGCGAACAGGTCGAGCTGGGCATCGGGCTGGATCAGCTGATAGCCGTGCATGGACCGGGAAAGGCGGGACATCGGGATACTCCAGGGGCGGATCCGCCGGGCGGTAGATTGGCCGGACCGGCGGGGCGCGCAACCTTAGCGGAAAGCCCCGCCGGGGAAAAGTCCGACGTTCAGTCGCGCAGCAGCGGCTGCAACTGGGGCCAGGCGTTGTCCAGCAGGCGTTGCTGGGCATTGGCCTGGGGATGGATGCCATCCGGCTGCATGAAGGCGGGATCGCCGCCTACCCCTTCGAGCAGGAAGGGCACCAGCGCCACCTGCTGGGCCTTGGCCACGTCGGTATAGACCTGAGCGAAGCCGTCGGTATAGCGCGGTCCGTAGTTGGGCGGCAGGCGCATGCCCAGCAGCAGGACACGGGCACCCCTGGCCTTGGCCTGCTCCACCAGGGCGCTGAGGTTGCGCTCGAACTGGGCCAGCGGCTGGCCCCGCAGGCCGTCGTTGCCACCCAGCTCGATGGCCACCACCGTGGGCTGATGATCGGCCAGCAGCTTTGGCAGGCGCGCCAGGCCACCGGCGGTGGTGTCGCCGCTAATGGACGCATTCACCACCTGATAATCGAGCTGCTGCTCCTGCAGCCGCCGCTCCAGCAGCCGTACCCAGCCCTGGCCTTCGGCGAGGCCGTAGCCGGCGCTGATGCTGTCGCCCACCACCAGCAGGGTGCGCGCCATGGCCAGCGGCGTCAGGGTCAGGCAAAGCACGGCCAGCAGCCAGGCAATGCCTTGGCGCAAAGGCGCACTGGACTTCGCCCGGCTTTTTGACTCTAACTCGCCACAGCCGCCCGCGTGCGGGCCCTTCGAATACGGCATCGGATACCTCATGAGCGAAGTCATACTGCTGGCACGCGACCTTAGCAAGGTCGTCACGGGCGCGGAAGGCGCGCTGCCGATCCTCCAGGCGCTGGATCTGCAACTGGAGGCCGGCGACAGTTTGGCCATCGTCGGCAGCTCGGGTTCCGGCAAGTCCACCTTGCTCGGTCTGCTGGCCGGTCTCGACCTGCCCAGCGGCGGCGAGGTCCATCTCGCCGGTCAGCGGCTGGACACCCTCGACGAAGACGCCCGCGCCCGCCTGCGCGCGGAACGGGTGGGCTTCGTCTTCCAGTCCTTCCAGTTGCTGGACAGCCTCACGGCGCTGGAAAACGTCATGCTGCCGCTGGAACTGGAGGGTGCGCGCCAGGCCCGGGAACAGGCGGTGACCCTGCTGGAACGGGTCGGCCTGGGCGAACGGCTGCGGCACTATCCGCGCCAGCTCTCCGGCGGCGAGCAGCAGCGGGTGGCCCTGGCGCGCGCCTTCGCGCCGCGTCCGAGCATTCTCTTCGCCGACGAACCCACCGGCAATCTCGACAGCCGTACCGGCGCCCATATCAGCGATCTGCTGTTCGAACTCAATCGCGAGCGGGGCACGACGCTGGTGCTGGTGACCCACGACGAGCGCCTGGCCGCCCGTTGCGCCCGCCAACTGCGCCTGGAAGGCGGTCGGCAGGTCGCGGCATGAGGCGTACCGGTCTACCCTTCGCCCGGCTGTTCGGCCTGGCCTGGCGCCAGAGTCTGAGAGAACTCCGCGCCGGCGAGATCCGCATGCTCTGCCTGGCGCTGGTGATCGCCGTCGCGGCCAGTGTCGCCATCGGCTACTTCACCGCTCGCCTTGGCGCGGGCATGGCGAATCGCGCCAGCGAATTCCTCGCCGCCGACCTGGTGTTGCTGGGCAGCGAACCGCCCCGTCCGGAACAGGTGGACGCCGGCCTGCAGCTCGGCCTCGAACACAGCCGCTCGCTCAACTTCAGCACCATGGCCGCAGGCGCCGAGGCCCTGCAGCTGGCCAGCGTCAAGGCGGTCCAGGCCAACTTCCCGCTGCGCGGCGAGGTGCGCAGCGCCGCGGTAACGGACGGTCCCGAACAGCCGGGCGGCGCTCCGGCACCCGGGAAGGCCTGGGTCGAACCACGCCTGCTGCTGGCGCTGGATGCCAAGGTCGGCGATCGCCTGGACATCGGCCGCAAGACCCTCACCATCACCCGGGTGCTCACCTACGAACCCGACCGCGCCGGCGACTTCTACAGCCTGACGCCACGGGTGCTGATCAATCTCGACGACGTCGCCACCACCGGGGTCATCCAGCCCGGCAGCCGGGTGCGCTATCGCGAACTCTGGCGCGGCGAACCCCAGGCACTGGCCGCCTATCGCCAGGCCCTCACCCCGGCCCTGGCCGCCAACCAGCGCTTCGAGGGACCGGGCGACGGCAATCGGCAACTGGGCAACGCCCTGGAGCGCGCCCAGCGCTATCTCGGCCTGGTCAGCCTGGTGGCGGTGGTGCTGGCCGGCGTGGCCGTGGCCCTGTCGGCCAATCGCTTCGCCACCCGGCGCTTCGACGCCAGCGCCCTGTTGCGCTGCCTGGGCCTGACCCGGCGCGACGCCCTGGTGCTCTATGGCCTGCAACTGGGGCTGCTGGGCCTGGCGGCGAGTCTGCTCGGCGCCCTGCTCGGCTGGCTGGCGCAGCTGGTGCTGTTCGAGCTGCTGCACGGACTCTTGCCGGCGCGCCTGCCGGCCGCCGGGATCGGTCCGGCGCTGGCCGGCATGGGCACCGGGATGGTCGCCCTGGTCGGCTTCGCCCTGCCACCGCTGGCCGCCCTGGGGCGGGTCCCGCCGCTGCGGGTCCTGCGCAGCGACCTGCAGCCGGTGCCGTTGCGCACCTGGCTGGTCTATGGCTGCGCCCTGGTGGCCCTGGGGCTGATCATGTGGCGGCTGTCGCTGGATCTGCGCCTGACCCTGGCGCTGCTGGTGGGCGGCCTGCTCGCCGGGCTGCTGTTCGGCAGCCTGCTGTACCTGGCCCTGCGTGGCCTGCGCCGGGGGATGCAGGGTGCGCCCCTGGCCTGGCGGCTGGGGCTGGGCCAACTGCTGCGCCATCCGCTGGCAGCGGTGGGCCAGACCCTGGCCTTCGGCCTGATCCTGCTGGCCATGAGTCTGGTGGTGCTGCTGCGGGGCGAGTTGCTGGAACGCTGGCAGGCGCAATTGCCGGCCGAGGCACCCAATCACTTCGCCCTCAATGTCCTGCCGGACGAGCGCCAGGCCTTCGCCACGGCGGTGGGCAAGCTCTCGCCCCATGCCAGTCCGCTCTATCCCATCGTGCAGGGGCGGTTGGTGAGCGTGAAGGGGCATCCCGCCCAGGAAGGCCTGGAAGACGACTCCCGCGGTGGCCGTGCCACCCGGCGCGATCTCAATCTGACCTGGTCGGCTGGGTTGCCGGACGGCAACCGCCTGGAAGCCGGTCAGTGGTGGGATGCGCTGCCCGCCGGCGAGCTGCCCGGCGTCTCGCTGGAAAGCGAACTGGCGCGCAGCCTCGGCGTCGGCCTGGGCGACACCCTGGGCTTCATCATCGGTGATCGCCAGATCGAGGCGCGGATCACCAGCCTGCGGCAGGTCAGCTGGGACAACTTCCAGCCGAACTTCTTTGTCATCTTCGCCCCGGGTGCCCTGGAGGGTGTGCCCTTCACCTATCTGGGCAGCTTCTACCTGCCGCCCGGTCACGACCGCGAATTGCTGAACCTGGCCCGGCAATTCCCGGCGGTGACGCTGCTGCCCATCGATGCCCTGCTCGACCAGCTGCGCAGCATCCTGCGCCAGGTCAGCGTGGCGGTGGAGTTCGTGCTGCTGTTCGTGCTGGCCGCCGGTATCGCCGTGCTGCTGGCCGGCCTGCAGGCGACCCTCGACGAACGCATCCGCCAGGGCGCCCTGCTGCGCGCCCTGGGTGCCCGGCGCGAATTGCTGCAACGGGCGCGGCGCACCGAATTCATCCTGCTCGGCGGCGCCAGCGGCTTGCTCGCGGCGCTCGGTTGCGAGATCGTCAGTGCCCTGCTCTACCGGCTGGCCTTCGACCTGGACTGGCAACCCCATCCCTGGCTGTTGCTCCTGCCGGTGCTGGGCGCCCTGCTGGTCGGCGCGGCGGGCCTGCTGGGCACGCGGCGGGCCCTTACCGCCAGTCCGTTACTGATCCTAAGAGAAAGCTGATCCATGAGTCGCTACCGTCCGCCGCGCACCGCCGGCACGCCCCTGATCACCGCCGCCGGCGAAGCCCGGCTGCGCGCCGAACTCCACGAGCTGTGGAACGTGCGCCGGCCCCAGGTCACCCAGGCGGTGAGCGAGGCGGCCGCCCTGGGCGATCGCTCGGAGAACGCCGAGTACATCTATGGCAAGAAGATGCTGCGCGAGATCGACAGCCGAGTGCGCTTCCTGCGCAAGCGGCTGGAGAATCTCAAGGTGATCCGCGAGCGCCCGGCCGATCCGGGCAAGGTCTATTTCGGCGCCTGGGTCACCCTGGAAGACGATGACGGCGCCGAGAAGCGCTATCGCATCGTCGGCCCGGACGAACTCGACCTCCGGCAGAATCTCATCAGCATCGACTCGCCTCTGGCGCGAGCGCTGGTCGGCAAGGCGCTGGACGCGGAAGTCCGCTTGCAGACGCCGGCCGGCGAACAGCGCTGGTACATCGTCGAGATCGCCTATCCGGAAGAAGCGGGCTAGCGCCGCCGGGTGATCACGCCCTGCCGCGCCACCCGGGTCAATTCCCGCACCAGGGGTACGAGACCGGCCTGGCCGGGCGACTGCACCACGGCGAAGTCGAAGCTGTCGTCGGCAAAGCCACACAGCTGTTCGGCGCGGTCGGCGAAGCGGATCTGCAGGGTGCGGCTGTGGGGCCAGCGCCTCGGCCAGCCTTCGAGATAGCGCAGCAGGGTGGGCTGGTCGGGACCGCCGAGCAGGATGGCGGGATGACTGGCGAGCTTGCCCTGGGTCAGGGGGGTAAGGCGTAGCGGGAGCGGTAGCATGGACGAAATTCCGCCTCGTGGATCCAGCTGGGCGGTAGTACGAGGCCTGTTCCGTCCAGCGCTTTAGCGGTATTTGTAAGCGCCCCGCAAGTTGCTGTTTAAATCGGCGCAGGATCATCCTAGGGAGGGCCAGACTGCCCTGTCAAGCGGGCTTCAACCGTCCTCGCGGCGGATCGCCCTGGCGCGCGTCGCCGCCACGGCCGGTGCTTCCAGACGCGCCCGTTCACGACTGAAGGCCACCCGGTACTTGTTGACGCTGGCCACGTAGTTGACCACCCCGATACCCACCTCCTCGGCGGCGATGCGTTCGACCTGGAAGAACCAGCGATCGCCGTCCAGGCCCTGCTTGCGCGCCTTGGCCCTGAGCGCCTGGACGCGCTCCGGTCCCAGGTTGTAGGCCGCCAGGGTGAAGGCACGGCGCTCGCGCTCGGCAAGCCGCGGACTGGAGAAGAACTCCCGCCGCAGGCGCGCCAGATAGCGGGTGGCGGCCTTGACGTTGTCCTCGGCGGAATGCAGGTTGCGCACCCCGACGCTGCGCGCCGCCCGCGGGGTGATCTGGAGCAGCCCAGCGGCGCGGCCGGCACCGCGGGCATGGGGATCGAGGCCGGATTCCTTGTAGGCCATGGCGGCCAGGGTCAGCCAGTCGAAGTCGTAGGCCTTGGCATAGCGCTGCAGTAGTGGCCGCACCTTGGCCAGCCGCTTGCGGTCATGGGCCTGCAGTGGATCGCGCACCTGGTAGCGGCGCGCATAGGCCTGGCGAAAGGCCGTGTCGTCGTCACGCGCCTGGGGTTGCCGGGCGAAGGCCCGTATCCGCTCGGCAAGCTGGTGCGCCGGGGCGCGCAAGTACCAGAGTTGCGCCTGGTCATGGGCCACCACCACCCGATCGGCGACCCGCAGGCGTGACAGCACCCGCGCCCAGCGATGGGCCAGGCCGGATTCGACGACGCTGAGCGGATAGATGCCGGCCTGGGTCAGTTCCAAGACGTCTTCCACCGCCAGGGTCGGATCGGCCCACTCGATCTGCACCGGCCGCAATCTGCGCTTCTCCAGCTGGACGTTGAGCCGTTCCAGAGCCGGGCCGGCGGCGCTGCCCTGGGGCAGCACCACCCGGCGCCCGGCCAGTTGTTCCAGATGACGTGGCAGGCGCTGACCACGTCCGCCCACTACCACCAGGCTAGCGGGCGCCGCCACCGAGGCGGCGATCAGCGCCGAATGCGGCGGTGGCAGCAGGGTTTCGCCCGGCGCCACCAGATCGCCCTCGCCGCGCTGCAGCGCTGCCAGGAGGTCGTCCTTGGCCTTGGGCACGAAGACCAGGCGCAGCGGCCGGCCCCCGGGCTGCTGCCGCAGGTAGCGGGCGAAGGTCTGCAGGCGCCGATACTCGATGCCGAGCGCCTGGCCGTTCCATTCGCCGGAGCTGTGCCGACTCTGGTTGACCAGGACGCGCAACTCGCCGGTACGCTCGATGGCAGTCAGGTCGCGGGCCGCGACATGCCGCGGTGCTTCGGGTGGCAGCGCGCCGAGCCGCGCCTGGGCGGAACCGGCGAGCAGGCAGCCGAGGATGACAAGGGTGAATCGAAACGGCATCCAGGACTCCTGACCTGGCCGGGACAGCGCCGATAGCACCCGGACTACGGATAGAATGAGCGAACAAAGTCTGTAGAAGGTCCGCACCATGCAATTGATCGACATCGGCGTCAACCTCACCCACCCCAGTCTGATCAAGGAGGTGGACGCGGTGATCGAGCGGGCCCAGGCCGCCGGGGTGATGCAACTGGTGCTGACCGGTACCACCCTGGAAGACAGCGAGAACGCCCTCAACCTCTGCCTGCGCCTGGACGCCGGCGAGGCACTGTTCAGCACCGCGGGCGTCCATCCCCACGAAGCCTCGACCTGGAGCGCGGCCGCCGCCAGGACCCTGCGTGACCTGGCCGGCCAGCCCAAGGTGCGGGCCCTGGGCGAATGCGGCCTGGACTTCAATCGCGACTTCACTCCAAGGCCACAGCAGGAGCGCTGCTTCGAGGAACAGCTGGCCCTGGCCGCCGAATTGCGCCGCCCGGTGTTTCTCCACGAACGCGACGCCAGCGAACGCATGCTGGCGATCCTGCGCGACTATCGCGACCACCTGCCGGCCGCCGTGGTGCACTGCTTCACCGGCGAGCGCAAGGCGCTCTACGGCTACCTGGATCTCGACCTGCACCTGGGCATCACCGGCTGGATCTGCGACGAGCGCCGTGGCCTGCACCTGCACGAACTGGTCGGGCAGATCCCGGTCGGTCGGCTGATGCTGGAAACCGATGCCCCCTACCTGCTGCCGCGCACCCTCAGACCCAAGCCGCGCCACGGCCACAACGAGCCGGCCTTCCTGCCGGAAATCCTGCGCACCGTGGCGCGCCTGCGCAACGAAACGCCCGAGCAGACCGCCCTGCACACCAGTGCCACCGCTCGTGCCTTCTTCGACCTGCCGGAGATCGCCGAGCCAGAGCAGGTCGAGGAATACGACTAGGCGCGGGTACCGTTTCGCTAAAGTCAGGCCAGTGCAAGCCGTTAACCTTTGGGCTTATTCCACGGCGTCAGACGTCCTCTCGCAGGACGTTGACGCCAGTCAAGATCCGGGGCGCGCCGGCCTGCCAGGCTGTGCGGCCCCGCCGACTGGATGCCCCCTATGTTTGCCTGGCTGCGCGATATTTCCCTCAAGTACAAATTCTGGGCGGTCAATGCCGTCGCCTTCGTCACCAGCCTCTTGCTGGTGCTGTTCGCCATGCAGCTGGAAGTCTCCGGTCGCGCCGAACAGCTCAAGGCGGTCAAGGCTGTCGTGGGCGACGCGGCGGCCAGGCTGAGCGCCCCGACCTTCGGCGACATCTTTATCGCCCGGGCGCCGGAATACGCCCTGGCCGTGGGTGTGTTGATGCTGGTGCTGCTGGTGGCCTCGCAGCTCCTGATCCGCTTCATCCTCGGCAATCTGCAACGCCTCAAGGACACCATGCTGAGGGTGGAACGCGACGGCGATCTCACCGCCCGGGTCGAGGTGCGCGGGCGTGACGAGGTCGGGCAGATGACCCAGGCCTTCAACGCCATGCAGGACAGCTACACCCGCGTCGTCGGTACCGTGGCCGCCAGCGCCTCGCGCCTGGACGAAGGCGCCGGGCGCCTGGCCAACGGCATGCAGGGCGTGCGGGGCGGTATGCACGATCAGCAGCACGAGACCGACCAGGCGGCTACCGCGATCAACGAGATGAGCGCTACCGTGCAGCAGATCGCCGAGCACGCCGCCGGCACCCGTGACCAGTCCCAGGAGGCCGATCGCCTGGCCGGCGCCGGCCAGCAGGCGGTGGAGCGCGTCGGTCATTCCATCGCCGACCTCTCCCAGGGCGTGCAGCAGACCGCGGTGATGATCCAGGAGCTGGCCGAGAACAGCGAGCGCATCACCAGCGTGGTCAACGTCATCCACGGCATCGCCGAGCAGACCAACCTGCTGGCGCTCAACGCCGCCATCGAGGCGGCCCGCGCCGGCGAGGCCGGCCGTGGCTTCGCCGTGGTGGCCGACGAGGTACGCAACCTGGCCAAGCGTGTCCAGGGCTCCACCGACGAGATCACCCGCATGGTCGACAGCCTCCAGGCCGGCACCCGCGATGCCGTGGAATTCATGCGCGAAAGCTCGCTCAAGGCCGACGACTGCGTGGTCCAGGCCAGCGCCGCCGGGCAGGCCCTGGCCGACATCACCGCCGCCGTGACCCTGATGCGCGACAGCAACACCCAGATCGCCGTGGCCGCGGAGCAGCAGGCCCAGGTGGCGGAAGAGATGAGCAGGTCGGTTGTAGGCATCCGCGATGTCACGGAAAGGACCATGCTGCTGACGCAGGAGTCGGCCAGCACCAGCACCGAACTGGCCGCCCTCGCAGGAACCCTGAATCAGGCGATCCGCCAGTTGCGCCTATAGCCTCCATAGCGAGAGCGCATTCGCGCGGTTGCCCGACAGGCGGCAAGATGCCCGCACGTTTTTGGAGAACCGCCATGCGCTCGGTCACCACCCTCACTTCCGCCGTGCTGTTGTTACTGGGCCTAGGCTGCATCGCCCAGGCGCTTGGCAATCCGCATCCGCAACCGCTGATCCTGGCGGCCGTCGTCTGCCTGGTGGCCTTCGCTCTGCAGGAACCCGACGCCCTCCCCGTGCCTCAGTCGCTGCGCGCCTGACGGCTACGCAGCTGACGTTTCAAGGCTTTCAGCGCCCTCGATAGCGCCGCCGGATCCGCGGGTCGACCGGCATAGCGCTGTGCCTGAAATTCCGCGGAGAACGCCATTATCGCCGCGCATGCCGCCGGCAGTTCGGCCATGGCGCGCCCGGCGAAACTGCCGGCAGGCTCGCCGCCTTGCCGCTTTACCCCCTGGCGCGCCAGCAGCCGCTCGAACTGGTCGAAACGCGTCAGCAGGGGATCCCGGGTCCGCTGCCAGGGCTTGAGCACCAGCAGCGCCATCACCCCGAGCACGCCCAACACCACCAGCGCCAGCAGCAGTCCCAGGCGTTGCAGCGAGCCCTCGCCGAGCAGTCGCTTGAACAGTTCGCCCTGGGTGTCTTCCTGATAGTTGAGCACCCAGCGCTGCCAACCGTAGTTGATGCGGTCCCAGCCCAGACGCAGCTCATTGAGCCAGGCCAGGTTGCGGTAGCGATTGGCGGCGAAGGGGTTGTCCGCGAGGAATTCACTGGCCGCGCCCTGGGCCGCCAGGGCCTCCTGCAAGCCGCGCTCGATCCGCTCGGGCGCCACCTGGGCGGTAGGGTCGACGCTGATCCAGCCGCGCCCTGGCAGCCAGTATTCCACCCAGGCATGGGCATCGAATTGCTGCACCAGCAGATAGCCACCCGCCGCGTTGAATTCGCCGCCCTGGTAGCCCGCCACCACCCGCGCGGGGATGCCCGCCACCCGCAGGGCAAAGGTCATGGCACCGGCATAGTGGGCGCAGAAACCGCGACGGTTGTCGAAGAGAAAGGCGTCGATGGCATCGACGCTCGCCGTGGGCGGCTGCAGGGTGTAGACGAAGGGCTGCTGGCGGAAATAGGCCAGGATCGCCTGGGCCAGCGCCTCGGGCGTCGACGCCTGGGTCTTGAGCTGGGCCACCCAGGCACGGGTGCGCGGTTCACCGCCACTGGGCAGCTGCAGCGCACGACGCTGGCTGGAGGCGGACAGCCGCGCCGGCTCGCGGATGGCCTGCGGCCAGCTGGAAACCCGGTAAAGCAGCGCCTGATCCACCGGGCGGCGGCGCTGCAGGTGGAAGTCGCTGGCCAGGCGCACGTCGCGCTGATCGCTGCGCGCCACGTCCAGGCCATAGAGCCAGGGCCGACCACTCGGCTCCATGACCACCTGATAATCTAGTTGGGGTCCGCCAGGCGTCCAGGCCGGTTCCGGACTCCAGGCCGTGTCGGGATCCACCGACCAGCGCGCGCCATCGAAGCGCTCGTAGGTGGTGGCGCGCCAGTAGAGGTCACGCTGCGCGGGCCGGTCGCCCGCGAAGCTGACCCGGAACACCCGCTCCGCGGATTGCGAGAGCTGGGCGATCTCCCCCGGCGCCATGCTGTCGCCCAGTCCGGTGCGCGCCTGGTCGCCCGGTTGCGGCAGCGACCACAGCGGACCGATGCGCGGAAACACCAGAAACAGCAGCAGCATCAGCGGCACCGCCTGCAGCAGCAGGGTACCGGCGACCTTCAGCGTCGCCAGCGGCCGACTGGCCAGGGCGCTCTGCTGCAGACCGATCAGCGCCGCCACCAGGGCGGTCACCGGCAGCAGGCTGTAGAGCGCGGCGAGCAGGCCGTCCTCGAACAGGTAGGCGATCACCACCGCGAAGAAACCCAGGTAGATCACCACCAGGGCATCGCGGCGACTGTGCATCTCGATCAGCTTGAGGGCGAAGGTCACCAGCAGCAGCACGGCACCGGCGTCCAGGCCGATGAAGGAGCCGCGCGACAGCCAGATGCCGCCCATGGTCAAGAGCAGCAGGCCGCCCTTCTCGATCCGCGTCGGCGCCCGCACCTGCATGCGGAACAGCAGCACCCGCCAACCGGCGCAAAAGGCCCAGAGCAAGCCGACCCAGGGCGGCAGATGGGTGAGGTGCGGCAGGATCACCAGGGCCTGGGCCACCAGCAGCCAGATCAGGGCGATGCGCGGAATGGGTTGCGGCACGGCGCTGCTCATGTCGGCCGTCCGAATACGGCCAAGGCCTGCAGCGCCGCGTCACGCTGGCTCTCGCCGCTGGCCGGCGCCAGCTCCACCCCGGGCAGGCGCAGGCCGAAGCGCAGCTGGCGGGCGCTGCAATCCAGCACCGCCTGGCACAGCCAGGACAGCCGGGTCTCGGTGTCGCCATCGAGTACGCTGAAATCCAGCCAGAGTTCGCTGCCGGCCAGGGCGGTGAAGTCCTTGACCAGCAGGCCCTGCCCGCGGGAAAAGGCCTTCCAGTCCAGCCGCCGGCGTGAATCGCCGGGCTGATAGGGCCGCAGGCCCTGGAAGTCGTCGGCACCCTGTCCGGCCTGGCGCTGGCCTTCCTCGCCGCCGGCATCCTGGCCGCTGCGCAGCGGCGTCGTGGTCGCCAGGGGCTGCGGATAGACCAGGGCGCGCACGTCCAGGTCCAGCCAGCTCCAGGCGACGAACAGGCCGAGGGGAAAGCGACTTTCCACCCGCAGCCGTCCGGGCCTCAGCCAGCCGCGGCTCGACGCCGGGTGAAAGATCTGCAGGGCGACGCTCTCCTCCGCCGGTACGTCGCTGAGCACCAGCGGCTCGTTACGCCAGCCCAGGGCGATGCCCTGGTGCGCGCGGCCACTGCTCTCCAGGCGCAGGCGAAATCCGGCGACCTCCCCGGCGAACACCGGGCTGGCGCCGCCGCCGACCAGTTGCAGGCCGGCCAGGTTGCGATAGGTGTGCAACATGGCCACCAGCGCCAGGGAAAACAGCAGGAAGGTCAGGCCATAGGCCAGGCTGTTCTGGTAGTTGATGCCGGCCAGCAGCATCAGCAGCAGGGCGATGGCGAAGGCGCCGCCCTGGCGGGTGGGCAGGATGAAGATGCGTCGCTGATCGAGGGTGATGCGATTGGCCGGCGGAATCCGCCGTGTCAGCCAGCCGTCCCGATAGCGCTGCCAGGCGCCGCCGGTCACAGCGCCGGGACTTCGCGCAGCAGCCACTGCACCAGGGCGCCGCCACCGTGCCCGGCAGGATCGGCGATGTCGCGCAGGCGATGGCCGGCCACCGCCGGCAGCACCGTCTGGACGTCCTCGGGCAGCACGTGGTCGCGCCCCGCCAGCAACGCCCAGGCCCGCGCTGCGGCCAGCAGCGCCAGGCTGCCGCGTGGCGACAGGCCGAGAGCGAAGGAGGTCTGGGTGCGGGTGGCCTCCACCAGGCGCAGCACATAATCCACCACCGCCTCGCTGGCGTGGATGCGCGGCACCTCGGCCTGGATCAGCCGCAGCTGGGCGTGATCCAGCAGGGGCTCCAGGCGCGGCAGCTGCTCGCGTCCGGAACCGCCGAGCAGCAGCGCCCGCTCGGCGGCGCGGCCGGGGTAGCCGAGCGACAGACGCATCAGGAAGCGATCGAGCTGGGATTCCGGCAGGGCGAAGGTGCCGCCCTGGGAGATGGGATTCTGGGTAGCGATGACAAAGAAGGGATCGGGCAAGGGCCGGGTGGCGCCCTCGATGGTCACCTGCCCCTCCTCCATGGCTTCCAGCAGCGCGCTCTGGCTCTTGGGCGTGGCGCGATTGATCTCGTCGGCCAGCAGCAACTCGGCGAACACCGGCCCGGGATGGAAGACGAACTGCCCGCTGTCGCGATCGAACACCGAGGTGCCGAGGATATCGCCGGGCAGCAGGTCCGAGGTGAACTGGATGCGCTGGAAGGACAGCCCCAGCACCTTGGCCAGGGCATGGCTGAGGGTGGTCTTGCCCATCCCGGGCAGGTCCTCGATCAGCAGGTGACCCCGCGCCAGCAGGCAGGCCAGCGCCAGCCTGACCTGGGTTTCCTTGCCCAACAAAACGCCGTCTACCGCCTTGAGACAGGCGTTCAACCTATCGTGCATGCCCTGAGGTCTCTCGCCTTGCGCCGACCCGAGAAGGGGGTCGGCCTGCAGAACGAGAATAGCAGCACCTGTTGCCGGCGACCGCCGCCCCGGAGGTTTACCGCTTATTTCAGGGTGGCGAGGATCTCTTCCACGGCGCGGGCCGGATCGGCGGCGCGGGCGATGGGCCGGCCGATCACCAGGTAGTCGGAGCCGGCATCCAGGGCTTCGCGCGGGGTGAGGATGCGGCGCTGGTCGTCCAGGGCACTGCCGGCCGGACGGATGCCGGGGGTGACCAGTTGCAGCGCCGGCTGCGCGGCCTTGAGCGCCGAGGCCTCCTGGGCCGAGCAGACCAGCCCGTCCAGGCCGGCGCGAGCGGCCAGACCGGCCAGGCGCAGGACCTGCTCCTGGGGATCCACGTCCAGGCCGATGTCGGCCAGGTCCTCGCGCTCCATGCTGGTCAGCACGGTGACACCGATCAGCAACGGCTTGGGACCGCTCATGGCCTCCAGGGTCTCACGGCAGGCGCTCATCATGCGCAGGCCGCCCGAGCAGTGGACATTGACCATCCAGACGCCCATCTCCGCCGCGGCCTTGACCGCCATGGCGGTGGTATTGGGAATGTCGTGGAATTTCAGGTCGAGGAAGACTTCGAAGCCGCGCGTGCGCAGAGCCTCCACCACCCCGGCGGCGCTGGCGGTGAACAGCTCCTTGCCGACCTTGACCCGGCAGGTGGCGGGGTCGAGGCGGTCGGCCAGCGCCAGGGCGGCGGACGACGAAGGGAAATCCAGGGCGACGATGATGGGAGACTGGCAGGCGGACATGGGAGCTCTCGGCAAAACGGCAAAGGCCGGCATTTTCGCAGAAAAGCGCCGCGCCGGCACTTGGCTGTTCTCTTCCGTCAGCTCGGCCTGAGCAGGCGTTCGCGCAGCCAGTTGCCCGCCGGACCCAGCGGCCGTCGCCGTGACCAGACCACGTCCACCGCTACCCGTTGCGGCCAGCCCGGCACGGCCAGCTCCACCAGCCGCCCCTGGCCAAAGGTCGTCACCAGCCACAGCGGCAGTTCGGCCCAGCCGAAGCCCTGCACCGCCATGTCCAGCAGCAGCAGGTAGTCGGGCGCCGACCAGCAGCGGCCGCGGGTGTCCGGCAGGCGGCTGACCTGGGGAGAGGCTTCGGTTACGGTGCTCAGGCGCAGCAGCCGATAGGGCGCCAGGTCGGCCGGTGTGACTCGCTCCAGCGCTGCCAGCGGATGATCGACGGCGACATAGAGACCGAAGGTGACCAGACCATCCAGGGTGGCCGCCTCGATGTCCGCCGGATAGGGCGGCTGACCGGCCAGCAAGCCCAGATCCGCGCGCCCCTGGACCAGGCTGAGCACATCGGCGTCCTCGGCGATCAGGCATTCGAATTCGAGATCCGGATAGCGCTGGTCCAGCTCGGCCAGGAGCGCCTCATAGCGGGAGGGCTGGTAGGTATCGGAAATCACCAGCGTCAGGCGCGGCTCCACCCCGGCCGCCAGCTGGGTGGCGCGATTGGCCAGGCGGTCATGGGCCGAGAGCACGGCACGGGCCTGGTCGAGCAGTTGCTCGCCGGCCGCCGTCAGCAGCGGATAGCGGCCCTGGCGATCGAACAGCGACACCCCTAGTTCGTCCTCCAGCCGGGCGATGCTCTCGCTGATACTGGACTGGCGCTTGCCAAGCACCCGCGCTGCGGCGCTGAAGGAGCCGGCGGCGGCCGCCTCGACGAAGGCCTCGAGGGCTTCGGCATTGGGATACATATCGGCTCAGCCTATGGAATCCATTTTGATCTCCCCAGCTTAACCGATGAGACTGAGGACCTGTCCATCGTGGAGTCGCCTCATGTCCAGCCCCCTCACCCAGCGTCCCGCCAGTGCCCGCATCCTGCACGCCCTGCTGTTCGAGGGGATCGCCGTGCTGCTCGCCACTCCGACCCTGGCCTGGCTGCTGGATCGCTCCCTGGGGCACATGGGTCTGCTCACCGCCGCCTTTTCAGCCATCGCCATGCTCTGGAATCTGGTGTTCAATCTGGGCTTCGATCGGCTGCAACAGCGCCTGGGCTTCACCCGTGGCCTGGGTGTCCGCCTGCTGCACGCTCTCGGCTTCGAAGGCGGACTGATCCTAGTGCTGGTGCCCCTGGCCGCCTGGTGGCTGTCCATCAGCCTGTGGCAGGCACTGCTGCTGGACCTGGGACTGATCCTGTTCTTCCTGCCCTACACACTGGCCTTCAACTGGCTCTACGACCTGGGTTACGCCGCCTGGCTCCGGCGCACGAATGCCACCTGCCGGGCGCACTGACGGCCTCTCCCGTGGTCGAAGCGATATAGCCACTCAAGGAGAAGACAGATGCCCTGGTATGCCTGGTTGATCCTGCTGGTCGCCATCGGCTCGGTGGTCGGCAGCCTGCTCATGCTCAAGGACACGGCGCGCAAGGTGCCCTTGACCGACGAACAGAAATCCAAGATCCGGCAGCGCAATGCCGAGATGGATGCCAAGGAGGCCCAGGACCGCTGACCGCGCCCCGGGCGTCCAGGCAGAGCCCTGTCACCCTCTGGGTGGCAGGGCTTTGTAGCATCAGGACTCCAGCGGTGCCTTGGTGTTGACGTATTCCGGCACCTCCGCCAGTGGCAGGCTGCGCACCTGCTCGCGGGTCGGTCCCTGGCGCTTGGGCAGCGGCTCCAGGGATTGCGGCTGACCGCTCTGCAGGGCACGCTCGATGGCCGCCAGCACGCGCACGTCGCGCCAGCCCTCCTCCCCATCCATTTCCGGCTGGCGATCCTCGAGGATGCAATCGGAGAAATAGGCCGTCTCGCCGCCGAAGTGATCCACCACCGGTGCCTTGAACTCCTCGGTCTCCCCGTCCACGGTCAGGCGATAGCCGATGGCGACGCCTTCGCCGAAACCAAAGCACGGCGACGCCTCGATCGCGCCCTTGCGGCCCACCAGCTGGAAGCGCTCGGTGTTGGGGCCGCTGAAGCTGACGGAGAACGTCGCCAGCCGCTCCTCGGGAAAGCGCAAGGTCACGGTCACGGCATCCCAGGTGGTGATGTCGCGCCCGGGTGTCTGCACCCCGACGGCACTGACTTCGATGGGCTCGTCACCAAAGAGCGCCCGCACGGCGTTGAGTGGATAGGGCCCCATGTCGGTGACGGGGCCGGCCCAGAAGCCGCTCTGGGCACGGTGGTTGGCCGTGTCGACCGGCTGGGTGAAGGTCGAGGTGAACAGGCGCGGATCGCCGATCTCGCCATTGCGCACTCGCTCGATCATTTCCACCGTGCCCGGCTCGCAGTGCAGTCGATAGGCGATCATCAACTTGGCCCCGGAGCGCGCAGCCGCGGCATTGATCGCCTGGCATTCTTCCTCGCTGATCGCCATGGGCTTTTCCAGCAGAACGTGAATGCCGGCGTCCAGCGCCGGTACGGCGAATTCCAGATGGCGGAAATTGGGCGTGGCCAGGTAGATCGCATCGATCTCGCCGGACGACAGCAGCGCCGGGAATTCTTCATAGGTATAGCTCTTGAGACCGTACTTGGCGGCCAGATCCCGCGCCTTGACGGGATCGCCGGTGACCAGGGCGGTCATCTCGGAATTGCGGGTCTGGCCGACCCCAGGCATGAAGGCGCCCTGGGAAATCCAGCCACCGCCTACCACCGCATAAAGAATCTTGCCTGTCGCACTGGGCATGGAACGCTCCCGAATCCGGGCAGACGTTGTGTCCGCCAACTGAACTGTCGGCAAGCGTTGCGGCGATGAAGTTCCGGGCCGATGTTCAGCAACGGCCACCTGACAGCCACGGACTAGCGCCGAAAGCGCAATTCGACCTCCGCCCCTTCGAAGTCGTCGCTGCGATCCCGGCTGATCACCCGACCGCCCAGTTCAAAACGACCGGGGTCGCCTTCCTTGCGAAACAGCTGCGGCAGCAGACCCGCCTCGGCGACGCTGTTGTCGGCCTTGCCTGCGCCCAGGCGGCGAGCGCTCACCGACGGAGACGCCGCCGCTTCACCGGGCACACTGAGGTCGAGCGGATGGGCGACAGCCGGCGCCGGCTTGGGCACGGCAGGCTTCTTGAGCTGGCTGTTCCTGGCCAGGTCCTGTTTCTTCGGTGGCGGTGCAGGCAGCACGAAGGCCTTGGTCGGGAGCGGGTCCAGGCGGTAGGCGCTCAGATCGGCGGCGCTGCCCTGGGCCTCGGTTGCCACCGATGACTTCGGCGCTACTGGCGCTGGCGCCGCTGCCGGAGGCGCCTTGGCCGTGGCGGGCGGGGACTGGTTATCACAGCCCGCCAACAGCAGGGTCACGGCCAGCGCCGTCGTTGCCAGGTATCCACGCATAGGCTCACCACACTTGGGATATCGCCCCCGGAGCGAGGCACCGGGCGCGACAGGGGTCAGTCTCTACAACCGACTCCGCTGCCCCGTGGCGGGTTCCAGGCGTGCCGCTAGGCGGCCAGGCTTTCCTGGCAGAGCTGACGGGCGAGCAGGCCCAGGGTCATCAGCGCTCGCTGGGCATCGCGCCCCCAGGGCAGGCCGCAATTGAGGCGGATGCAGTGATTGAACTGGTCGGTGTTGCTGAAGATCATGCCCGGCGCAATGCTCACCCCCTGATCCAGGGCGCGCTGGTGCAGCAGGCGAGTGTCCACCCGCACCGGCAGGCTGACCCAGAGGATGAAGCCGCCATTGGGTCGACTCATCTGGGTGCCTTCGGGAAAGTGCTCCTGGATCGCCAGCTGGAAGGCGGTCATGTTGCGGCGGTATTCCTGGCGGATGGCTCGCAGGTGGCGGTCATAGCCGCCGTTCTCCAGATAGGCGGAGACCCCCATCTGGGTCACGCTGCAGGCGGAATGGGTGGTAAAGGTCTGCAGGCGGCAGATGTCTTCCTGGTAGGGCCCGGCCACTACCCAGCCGATGCGGACACCGGGCGAAAGGGTCTTGGAAAAGCTCGAGCAGTAGATGACCCGACCCTGCTTGTCGAGCGCCTTGAGCGCCCTGGAGCCGCTGTCGTAGGTCAGTTCGCCATAGATGTCGTCCTCGACGATGGCGATGTTGCGCTCCGCCGCCAGTCTGAGCAGCTGCTTCTGCCGCGCCTCCGGCATGCTGCCCCCCAGGGGATTGCTCAGCCGCGCGGCCACCACCAGGGCCTTGACCGGCCACTGGCTCGCGGCCAGCTGCAGCGCCTCCACACTGAGCCCGGTCTCGGGATCGCAGGGGATCTCGATCACCTTGAGGCCCAGCACCTCGGCCAGCTGCAGCAGCCCGTAGTAGGACGGCGATTCGGTGGCGATCAGGTCGCCCGGCTTGGTCAGCACCCGCAGCGACATCTGCAGCGCATCCACGCAGCCATGGGTGATCACCACCTCTTCCGGACCCACCACCACCCCCGCATCGCGCAGGCGGATGGCCACCTGGCGGCGCAGGGGCTCGTAGCCCGGACTGTGCAGATAGGAAAAGGCCGCGCGAGCCTGGAAACGGGTCACCTTGGACAGTTGCTGGTGCAGGGCCCGCAAGGGCAGGTAGTCGGGCTGGGGGACCGCCATGCCGAGGGGCACCACGCCCTCCCGCCGCGATTCCGCCAGCACCTGGTTGATGATACCCGCGCGGGTCACCAGGCTGGGCCGTTCCACCGTGGCGATATCCGGTGTCGGCGCGGTCAGCGCCGGGGTCTGGTGCACATAGAAGCCCGATTGCGGCCGGGCCCGGATCAGCCCCTGGTCTTCCAGGGTGGCATAGGCCTGCAGGACGCTGGCGTGGCTGACGCCCAACTGCTGGCTCAGTTTGCGCACCGAAGGCACTCGCTCGCCGGGCTTGTAGACCCCCGTGCGGATGTCGTTCGCCAGTTGCTGGGCGATGCGCTGATAGAGCAACAGATTGGTCATGGCGTCTTCCTGGACGAAAGCGGAACAGTAGCAGGCTACCCTGAAGGTATACCGGTACAGCTAAGCCTGACCTTAACCCTTCCCTTCCCGGGGCGGCAATGTCCAAAAACGACAAGGAACCGGCGCACCCCGCCTTGATGCCAGAGGCCATGCCGTGCCCATGAAAAAGCCCGCCAAAGGGCGGGCTCTTGCACGGGGGTGGGCCTCAGATGGCCTTTTCCAGCTCGGGGATCAATTCGAACAGGTCACCCACCAGGCCGTAGTCGGCCACCTGGAAGATCGGCGCCTCCTCGTCCTTGTTGATGGCGACGATCACCTTGGAATCCTTCATGCCCGCCAGGTGCTGGATGGCCCCGGAGATGCCGACGGCGATATACAGCTGCGGCGCGACGATCTTGCCGGTCTGGCCGACCTGCATGTCGTTGGGCACGAAGCCGGCGTCCACCGCGGCGCGCGAGGCACCCACCGCCGCGCCCAGCTTGTCGGCCAGGGCGTAGAGGATCTTGAAGTTGTCACCGTTCTGCAGACCGCGACCACCGGAGACCACCACCTTGGCGGCGCCCAGCTCGGGACGGTCGGACTTGGCCAGCTCTTCGCCGACGAAGCTGGAGATGCCGGCATCCTTGACCAGGCTCACGGCTTCGATGGCGGCGGAACCGCCCTCGGCGGCGACCGGATCGAAACCGGTGGCGCGCACGGTGATCACCTTGACCGGCGCCGTGGAGCGCACGGTGGCGATGGCGTTGCCGGCATAGATCGGCCGCTTGAAGGTGTCGGCGGATTCGACGGCGATGATCTCGGAGATCTGGTCGACGTCCAGCAACGCGGCGACGCGCGGCAGGAAGTTCTTGCCATTGGTGCTGGCAGCGGCCAGGACGTGGCTGTAGTTGGCGGCCAGCTCGACCACCAGCGGCGCGACGTTTTCCGGCAACTGGTGCGCGTAGGCGGCGTTGTCGGCCAAGAGGACCTTACCGACGCCGGCGAGCTTGGCGGCGGCATCGGCGACCGGCTGGGCATTCTGCCCGGCGACCAGCACATGGATGTCGCCGCCGATGGCCTGGGCCGCGGCAACGGTGTTCAGGGTAGCGCCGAAGAGGTTGGCGTTGTCGTGGTCGGCAATGACGAGAATGGCCATCAGATCACCTTAGCTTCGTTCTTGAGTTTTTCGACCAGCTCGGCCACGGACTTGACCTTGATGCCCGCCTGACGACCCGCCGGAGCTTCCACCTTGACCACCTCGTAGGAGGCTTTCACCGCCACGCCCAGGGCGTCCGGGGTCAGGGTTTCCAGCGGCTTCTTCTTGGCCTTCATGATGTTGGGCAGCGAGGCGTAGCGCGGCTCGTTGAGGCGCAGGTCGGTGGTCACCACCGCCGGCAGCTTGAGCGCCACGGTCTGCAGCCCGCCATCGATCTCGCGGGTCACGTTGAGGCCGTCAGCGGCCTGCTCCACCTTGGAGGCGAAGGTGCCCTGGGCGAAGCCGGTCAGAGCGGCCAGCATCTGGCCGGTCTGGTTGTTGTCGCTGTCGATGGCCTGCTTGCCAAGGATCACCAGCTGCGGCTGTTCCTTGTCCACCACGGCCTTGAGCAGCTTGGCGGTGGTCAGCGACGACAGCTCGGCGGTGCCGGTGTCGATCAGCACGGCGCGATCGGCGCCCAGTGCCAGAGCGGTACGCAGTTGTTCCTGCGCCTGGGCGGGACCCGCGGTCACGACCACGATCTCGCTGGCGATACCCTTTTCCTTCAGGCGCACCGCTTCTTCCACAGCGATCTCGCAGAAGGGGTTCATGGACATCTTGACGTTGGCCAGGTCGACACCGGTCTGGTCGGCCTTGACGCGGACCTTGACGTTGTAGTCCACCACGCGTTTGACAGCTACGAGAACCTTCATGAATCCCTCGATTTATTCTGGTGAATAAACAGGACGCCAAGGCGGCCTTGCGTTGGACACGACCCCTGCCGGTCCAAGCTTGTTGCAAATTCTTCTTATGTTGACCTCCACGGCAGCAGGGGTCAACGCGACAGTCCGTCAGGGGCCAGTAACTCCCGAGTCTAACAGGCTTGCGGAAAATTTAAACAAACGTTTGAATGGGTACCAGGGAGCGTGCCGGATATAATGAAGTCTTTTGTTGCACCCCTACATAAATAACCAGATCGTGAGTTTTGCCTGAGGAGAGTGAGCCGTGGAACGCGAATACATGGAATTCGACGTGGTGATCGTCGGGGCCGGCCCCGCGGGCCTGTCCGCGGCCTGTCGCCTCAAGCAGCAGGCGGCCAAAAATGGCCAGGAGATCAGTGTCTGCGTGGTCGAGAAAGGCTCCGAGGTCGGTGCCCACATTCTCTCCGGCGCGGTCTTCGAACCCCGCGCCCTGGACGAGCTCTTTCCCAACTGGAAGGAACTCGGCGCGCCCCTTAACACCCCGGTCAAGCGCGACGACATCTACCTGCTCAAGGATGATCGCCAGGCGACCAAGGTGCCGAATTTCTTCGTGCCCAAGCCCATGCACAACGAGGGCAACTACATCATCTCCCTTGGTAACCTCTGCCGCTGGCTCGGCCAGCAGGCCGAAGCCCTGGGCGTGGAGATCTATCCGGGCTTCGCCGCCCAGGAGCCGCTGATCGATGAGCAGGGCGTGGTGCGCGGCATCATCACCGGCGACCTGGGCGTGGATCGCGAAGGCCAGCCCAAGGAGGGGGTCTACACCCCCGGCATGGAACTGCGCGGCAAGTACACCCTGTTCGCCGAGGGCTGCCGTGGCCATCTGGGCAAGCAGCTGGGCCAGAGATTCAAGCTCGGCGAAGGCGCCGATCCGCAGCACTACGGCATCGGCATCAAGGAGCTGTGGGAGATCGATCCGGCCAAGCACGAGCAGGGCCTGGTGATCCACACCTCCGGCTGGCCGCTGGACAAGGAAAACCCGGGCGGTTCCTTCCTCTATCACCTGGAAGACAACCAGGTGGTGGTCGGCCTGATCGTCGACCTGGCCTACAGCAATCCGCACCTCTCGCCCTATGACGAATTCCAGCGCTACAAGCACCATCCGGTGGTGGCCCAGTACCTGGAAGGCGGCAAGCGCGTCTCCTACGGCGCCCGTGCCCTGGTCAAGGGCGGCCTGAATTCCCTGCCGAAGATGGTCTTCCCCGGTGGCGCCCTGATCGGCTGCGACCTGGGCACCCTCAATCCGGCCAAGATCAAGGGCAGCCACACCGCCATGAAGTCCGGCATGCTCGCCGCCGACGCCATCGTCGCCGCCCTGGCGGCCGGTCGCGAAGGCGACGAACTCCAGGGTTACGTCGATGGCTTCAAGG
>NZ_WHOV01000142.1:0-2463 GCF_009765395.1 Pseudomonas sp. BAV 4579
TTGAGCTGGTTGAGCCGGTCGGTGATCAGCTGCTGCTGGGCGCTGTACAGCGAGCGCTGGGCGTCGAGTACCGTGAGGTAGTTGTCGATGCCCTGGCGATAGCGCAGGTTGGCCAGGTCGTAGTACTCCTGGCTGGCCTGCACCAGGTCCTGCTGGGCCTGCAGCTGGTCGTCGTAGGTGCCCTTCGCCGCCAGGGCATCGGCCACCTCGCGGAAGGCGGTCTGGATCGACTTCTCGTAGGTGGCGACGTTGATGTCCTTCTGGATCTTGGCCGCATCCAGGCTGGCCTTGAGACTGCCGGCCGTGAAGATCGGGATGTTGATGCTCGGCGAGAAGGTCCAGTAGCCGGAGCCGGCGTCGAACAGGCCGTTCAGGTCCCGGCTGGCCGTGCCGCCCTGGGCGGTCAGGCTGATGCGCGGGAAGAAGGCGGCCCGGGCCGCGCCGATGTTGGCGTTGGCAGCGCGCAGCTGCAACTCGGACTGGAGGATGTCCGGACGCTTCTGCAGGAGATCCGACGGCAGATTGGCCGGCAGGTCGGCGAGCAGATCGGTGCCGTCCAGCCCCTTGCTCTGCGGCAGCTCCGCCGGGATCGAGGTACCCAGCAGCAGGGCCAGGGCATTGCGATCCTGGGCCACCTGGCGGGTGTATTGCGCCAGATTCGCCCGCGCCCCTTCCAGGGCGGTGCGCGACTGGCGCAGGTCCAGGCCGCTGGCCACGCCGTTCTCCACGGTCTGGCGGGTCAGGTCGTAGGAGCGCTGATAGGCCGCCAGGGTCTCGCGGGTCAGTTGCAGCATGCGCTGGTCGGTGAGCCAGGCGTAGTAGGCGTTGGCCACTTCCGAGACCAGCGAGATCTGGGTGCTGCGGCGTCCTTCGCTGGTGGCGAAGTAGTTGAGCAGCGCCTGCTCGCTGAGGCTGCGCAGGCGACCGAAGAGGTCCAGCTCATAGGAGGTGAACCCCAGGGTCACACTGTACTGGCTGCTGATGCTGCCACCACCGCCGCCACCCGCGCCATTGGCGCTGTTGCCGGCGAGTAGTTCGCGAATGGCGGAGACCTGGCTCAGGTCCTCCGGCTGGCGGGTACGGGTCCCGGTGCCGCTGACCGCGATGTCGGGAAACAGCTCGGCGCGCTGCACGCGGTATTGCGCCTGGTAGAGGCGCACGTTCAGCGCGGCCTGGCGCAGGTCGCGGTTGTTGTCCAGCGACAGCTGGATCAGCTGCTGCAGCGCCGGGTCGCGATAGAAATCGCGCCAGCCGATGTCGGCCGCCTGCTGGTCGCGATTGACCGTCAGGGCATCGTAGGCCTGGCCATGGGGCCAGGCGTTCTCCACCGGCGCATTGGGTCGCTGGTAATCGGGGATCAGGCTGCAGCCGGACACGGCCAGCATGCCCACGACCACCGCCAAGACAGACTTCTTCATATCAGTGTCCTTCCTTGCCATGGGCTTCCTGGTCCTTGGTGGCCTTGTCCTTGAACAGGCTGCTGACCACCACGTAGAACATGGGAATCCAGAAGATCGCCAGGATCGTGGCGGTGAGCATGCCGCCGATCACGCCGGTACCCACGGCGTGCTGACTGCCGGAGCTGGCACCCGAGGAGATCGCCAGGGGCACCACGCCCAGGATGAAGGCCATGGAGGTCATGATGATGGGGCGCAGGCGCATGCGCGAGGCTTCCACCGCCGCATCGACGATGTTCTTGCCGCCCTCGTGCAGCTCCTTGGCGAATTCCACGATCAGGATGGCGTTCTTCGCCGCCAGGCCGATGGTCGTCAACAGACCGACCTGGAAGAAGACGTCGTTGGCCAGACCGCGGAAGTAGGTGGCCAACAGCGCACCGATGACGCCCAGTGGCACGACCAGAAGCACCGCGATCGGAATCGACCAACTCTCGTATAGCGCCGCCAGGCAAAGGAACACCACCAGCATCGACAAGGCATAAAGCGCCGGTGCCTGGGAGCCGGACAGACGCTCCTCGTAGGACAGACCAGTCCAGGCGATACCCACGCCCTGCGGCAGGTCCTTGGCCATGCGCTCGATCTCGGCCATGGCATCACCGGTGCTGTAGCCAGGCGCCGCGGACCCGAGGATCTCCAGCGAAGAGATGCCGTTGTAGCGCTCCAGCTTGGGCGAGCCGTAGATCCACTCGCCGCGAGCGAAGGCCGACACCGGCACCATCTCGCCCGAGCCGTTGCGCACGTACCACTTGTTGAAGTCCTCGGGATTCATCCGTGCGCTGGCTTCGCCCTGCATGTACACCTTCTTCACCCGACCACGGTCGATGAAGTCGTTGATATAACTGGAGGCCCAGCCGCTGGACAGCGTCTGATTGACATCGCTCTGCGACAAACCGAGCGCACGCACCTTTTCGTCGTCGACGATGAGTTTGAACTGCGGCTCGTCGTTGAGACCATTGGGTCGGGTCTGCATCAGCTTGGGATTCTGCGCAGCCATGCCGAGCAACTG
>NZ_WHOV01000143.1:0-59121 GCF_009765395.1 Pseudomonas sp. BAV 4579
ATACGCGTCTCCATCAGCTCCAGGGCACCGGAGATACCCGCCAGCAGGTTGTTGAAATCGTGGGCGAGACCGCCGGTTAGCTGGCCGACCGCTTCCATCTTCTGTGACTGACGCAGCTTTTCCTCGGCCTGCATCAGTTCGGCCGAGCGTTCGGCCACCCGGATTTCCAGGGTCTCGTTGAGGGTACGCAAGGCGGCCAGGGCCTTGTCCCGCTCGGCTTCGATGGCCCGCCGCTCCTCGACGTCGATGAGCACCCCGGGAAAGCGCAGCGGGGTGCCGTCGGCCGCATGATCGACCCGGCCATTGGCCTCGATCCAGTAGTAGTTGCCGTCGGCGCGCCGTACCCGGTACTGGTGGGCGAAGGGACCGCCCTGGGCGATCACCCCGTCGATGGCGTGGGCGAGACCTCCCTTGTCGTCGGGATGGACGTTGGTCACCACCTGGGCCAGGCTCAGGCCTTCATGCCCCAGGCGCGGATCGAGACCGAAGACCGTGGCGAAGGCGTCGTCCACGGTGAAGCGGTCGGTGGGCAGGTCCCAGTGCCAGGTGCCGATGATGGCGCCGGCGGACAACGCCAGCTGCACCCGCTCGATGTTTTCCCGCGCCAGGGCCTCGCTGATGCGCAGCCGTTCCTCGGCGTTGCGTCGCTCGGTGACGTCGCTGAAGAGGATGGCGATCTGGCGCTCGTCGGGATCGCCCACTCGTACGGCGCGCACGTCGAACCAGCGTTCGAAGGTGTTGGCGTAGTTCTCGAAGGTCGCCGGCTCGCCGGTCTTGGCCACGTGGCCATAGGTATCGAACCAGAACTGTTCCAGGTTGGGGGCGAATTCGGTCACCCACTTGCCACGCAGGTTGACCCCGGCCTGGCGTTCGAAGGCCGGGTTGGCTTCCAGGAAGCGGTAGTCGATGGGCTTGTCGTCGGCGTCGAACTTGACCTGGACGATGGCGAAGGCCGAACCGATGGTCTCGATGATGGCGCGAAAGCGTTCCTCGCTCTTGCGCAGGGCGGTCTCGGCCGTCTGCAGCTGGCTCATGTCCAGCAGGGCACCGATCATCCGCAGCGGGCGCCCGTAGCTGTCGCGGATCACCCGGCCGCGGTCGAACACCAGCGCATAGGAGCCATCGGCGCGCTGGAAGCGGTATTCATCGGTCCAGACCAGGCCGTCGCCATCGATCACCGCGTGGATGGAGGCCGCGATACGGGTGCGATCGTCCGGGTGGATCCGGCCCAGCCACCAGTCGCCGGTCGATTCGACCGCGGTGGGGGTATGGCCGTAGGCCGTGTGCAAGGCTTCGTTCCAGAGCACCGTCCCGGAGGCGAAGTCCCAGTCCCAGATGGCATCGTTGGTGGCTTCGGCGACCAGGCGATAGCGTTCCTGGGTTTCCTTGAGCGCAAGGCCCGCCAGGTGTTCTTCGGTGCGGTCACGCAGGATCTTGACGAAGCCGAGGGGCTCGTCGTCGTCATCGTTCAGCGCCATCATCTCGCCGGACGCCCAGAAGCGCTGCCCGTCCTGGCGCAGGTGCCAGCGCTCGTCGATGGCGCTGCCGTCGCGCAGGGCCTTGGCCATCTCGTACTCGGCACGACGGTTGGCACGGTCCTCCGGGGTGAAGAAACGCGAGGCATCCTGGCCGATCATTTCCTGGGCGGTCCAGCCCATGACCTGCTCGGCACCGGGATTCCAGTCGGTGATGAGCCCCTCGGAGTCGCAGACCACGATGGCGAACTGGGTGGTGCTCTCCAGCACGGCGCGGCTGCGTGCCTTGCTGGGCCGGCGGATGGCGCCGGTCGGGGCCACGCCCTGGTCCTCGGTGGACAGCAGGGCGGCGCGCAATCGCAGGACTTCGGCTTCGAGTTCCTCGCGCGTCAGCGTTGCCAGGGGTGCCTCACTCATCTTGCAGGGGATCCTCGGGAAAAGGCGGTCTGAGCAGCGTTCGACCACGAAAGCGCCAGAGTGTGGCGGCCCCGGGCGACGCCGGATAGCCCTGGCCGCTGTTCGGCACGCTGGGCGGAAGAAGCGGCCGGGGTACCGCTCGGGTCGCGGCGACGACCAGGCGAAACGCTCATGGCGCGGAAATCACCGGGATAGAGCGGGGCAGGGGAGGCGGCGGGTGGCCCGCCGGGTCAACGCCTAGGCGCCCACCAGGGCGTAGAGAGTCTGCATGTCGGCTGGCTTGGTTAGGTGATGATCGAAGCCGGCCGCCAGGGCCTCGGCCTGGTCCTGGGGCTGGCCCCAGCCGGTCATGGCGATCATCCTCACCGCCTGGCCGGCCGGGGTCGCGCGGATCGCCCGAGCCAGTTGATGACCGGTCAGGCCGGGCATGCCGATGTCGGAGATGACGATTTCGGGGCCATAGCTCTGGAACAGGGTCAGGGCTTGCTGGCCATCGTAGGCGACCCGCACTTCGTGGCCATCCAGCTCAAGGAGTTCGGCGATGGTGTCGGCGATGTCGGGGTTCTCGTCGGCGACCAGGATCCGGCGGGTGGCGGGCGCCGCCGAGGCGACAGCCACGCCCCCCACCACGCTGGCGGGCGGCGCCACCGTGAGCGGCAGGCTCACGGTGAAGCGGCTGCCCTGACCCAGGCCGGCGCTGGTCACGATGATGTCGCCACCCTGCAGCCGCGCCAGTTCGCGGGAAAGGGCCAGGCCGATGCCCAGCCCGGGCGAGCGCTCGGTAAGGCGCGGGTCGAGCTGGCCGAACATCTGGAACAGGTCCGCCAGGCGCTCGGGGGCGATGCCGATGCCGTTGTCGGCGATGTCCACCCGCACCTCGGTCTCGCTCGCCTGCACGGTGAGGGTGATCCGCCCCCCTGCCGGGGTGTAACGGGCGGCGTTGCCCAGCAGGTTGATGAAGATCTGCTCCAGGCGCAGCGGATCGGCCTGCAGCCAGAGGGGCGCCTCGGGCACGTGCAGCGCGAAGGTCTGGCGCTTCTCCTCCATGGACGCCAGGGTCGCCTCGGCGGCGGCCTGGAGTACCGTCTGCAGGGTGACGACGGCGTTGTGCAGGGTGATGCGGCCAAAGGTGATGCGCGAGATGTCCACCAGATCGTTGAGCAGGGCGCCCATGCGTTCCACCTGCCGCTCGATGGTCTGGCAACTGCGCTGCCGCTGTTCGGCCGACGCCTGGGGCGCGGCGATCAGCGCCGCCGCCTGGCGAATGGGGGCCAGCGGATTGCGCAATTCATGGGCCAGCACGGCGAGGAATTCGTCCTTTTGCCGGTCGTTGTCGCGCAGCTGATGCTCCTGGCGCTTGCGCGCGCTGATGTCGAGAAACCAGACCGCCACGTTGCCGTCGAAGGGCGTGGCGCTGATCTGCAGCCAGCAACTGGCGCCGCTGGCATCGGCACCCTGCACCTCGACGGACCAGGCCGCCTCGCCGGCCTGGTGCTCCGCACAGAGCTGCAGGATCCGCGCACTGGCCCAGGGCAGGCGGGCGTTCGCAGCGCTGCCGTCGAGGCCCAGGGTGGTGGCGCCGACGGGGTTGAGATAGTCCCAGATGAAGACGCCCGCGGCAGCGGGCACGGCGATGCCGAAGGAGACCTGGGAGCTTTCCAGGGCCACCCGCAGCCGGCGTTGCGACCGCAGGGCGGCCTCCTGAATGCGGGCGCGGTCGATCACCAGTACCGCCTTGGAGGCGCACAGGTCGGCCAGGCGCTGCTGGCGCGGCGTGGGTTCCCGGGCCTCCGGCAGGTGGACGGTGATGGCGCCGAGGGTGCCGTGCAGGGTACTGCGCAGGGGCACGGCATGCAGGGCGGCGAAGCCCAGGCGGCTGGCCCAGGGCGGCCAGGGCGGTGAACTCGGGTGCGGCGGCCAGCGCCGGCACCACCACCCGGGCATCGCTGCGCAGCGCGGCGGCACAGGCGCTTTCCTCCAGCGGCAGGGTGGCCAGCTGGGCCTGATCTGCGGCCGAGAAACCGGCCGCGAAATACAGCTGCGGCGGCTTGCCGTCTTCCAGCAGCGAGACGCAGCCCAGGGAAGTCTGGTGGAAGCGACAGAGGACCGCGAGGATCTCCTGCAACTGCTGCGGCAGCGAGGGCAACTGCAGCAGGCGATGATTGAGCCGCTGCAGGATCTCCAGGTCGGCGACCTGCAGTTGCAGCTGCTCCTGGCTCAGCTGCAGGCTACGCAGGTAGTCGTCGCGTTCCTCTTCGATCAGCCGGCGGGCGTCGGCAGCGGCCAGCAGGGCTTCGCCCACCTGGCGGATCTCCAGCACGTCGCTGTCCGGCAGCACCGGCGGCAGGCGCTGCCCCAGGGCCTGGGCGGCCGCCTGCAGCGCCTGCACCGGCCGGCTGATTTGCCGTGACAGCAGCAGCGCCATCGCCCAGGCGAAGGCCACCGACAATGCCAGGCCGCCGCCATAGAGGGCAAAGGAACGGGTGGCCGCGGCCGACACCTCCGCGGTGGGGATGGCCGTGGTCACCGTCCAGCCAGAATCGGGCAGGCGCACGAAGGCAGTGTAGACCTGGCGGCCTTCCCGGGTACGGGCGGTACCGACGCCTTCTTCGCCGGGCTGGGCCAGGATCTCGGCCAGACCTGGCAGGGCCGGCTCGCCCAGGCTCTCCTCGTGCAGGCTGGTACGGGCGATGCGCAGGCCATGGCGATCGAATACCGAGCCCACCCAGTCCTTGGGCAGGGCGCGGGCCATGCGCGCCGCGCGGATGCTCTCCGGTGTCATCACCGCGGTCAGCACGAAATTCAGCCGACCTTCGCGCAGCACCGGGACCCGGATCGGAAAGGCCAGCAGCCCGGCGGCTCCGCGGCCCAGTTGCCCGATCACCGGCCGGCGCTGGGCGAGCACCTCGGCAAAGCTGTCCGGCTCGGCGAGGGGCGAGCTAGCGGGCCGCTTGACGTTTGATATCCGCCGGACGACCTGGCCCTCCGGGTTGGCGAGCAGCACCGTTCTCCAGCCCGGTACCAGCGGCAGGATGCGCTCGACCAGGGTTTCGAAATCGCTCAGGTCACCCGTCCGCAACAGGGGCGACTCGGCCAACGCCTGGAGGATGGTCACCGAGCGGCGCAATTCGCTTTCGATGATGGTGGCCGCCTGGCGGCTGGACTCCAGGGCTCGCTGCTCGGCTTCGTGCTGCTGGTGGTGGACGAGCAGCCACAGCTCCAGCCCGGCCACCAGCGCCAGGGGCACGATCCCGGCGAAGGCGATGGCCAGCAGGCGATTGCGCAAGGGGACCAGACACGCAGTACGGGACTTCGTCGGCGGCATGGGGAGTTCGAGTGAGGGAAAGGCTCATTCTAGCCTGAGTTCGAGTGGCCATTGGCCAGGGTTGGGCGTCCGTCGTCGGCCCGCTGCCTATGGCTGCAGGCCGCGCCAGCTCTAGCCTGCAGCTTATCGAGGGGTGCCACTGATCGGCGATGGGTGGCTGTTCAGCCAGGGGTGTTGGCGCCGACCAGAAGGAGGTGAATACCCCTTTCCTGCCTGGAGTCGCGCCATGCGTACCCTGAAATTGTCGGCCCGTTCAGCCGTGTGTTTTGCCGCCGTCACCCTGTTGCTGCTGGTGCTGGCGGTGACCTCGGCGGTGGGCCTCAACGCGCTGTACAAAGCCGAGCAGGATGTCGAGACCAACTGGATGGCCAGCATCGCCCAGACGGCGAAGATAGACTCCCTCGTTCTCAGGCTGCGTCTGGAAACCCTGCGCATGGTGGCCTCGGAAGACGCGCAGATGAAGCAGACCGCCGCGGCGACCATCGCTCAGGCGCGCGGCCATCTGCAGCAGGAAGTGGCGGCCTACCAGGCCCTGGTGGCTTCGCCTGAAGAGCAGCGGTTGGCCGATGCCGTGTCCGTTGGCGCCAAGGCCTACGATGCGCGCCTCGACGAGATCGTCACCCTCGCCCAGACCCGTCCGGCCAGCGAAGGGACCGCCTACGTCAATGCCAACATCCGGCCGCTGACCAACGACCTGCAAGAGAAGATCGTGGCCCTGGCGGACTTTAACCAGCGCGGCGCCAAGCAGGCCGGCGAACTGGCGACCCAGACCTACAGCCATAACCTCTGGCTGCTCGGGATCATCTCCGCCGTGGCCGTGGTGCTCACCGTGGTGCTGGCCACGCTCTATACCCGCAGCATCCTGCAGCCGCTGCGCCAGGTGCTGGCCGTCAACCGCCGCATTGCCGAGGGTGATCTGCGGGTCGCGGCCCAGGCCACCGGCCGCGACGAGATGGCCGACCTGATGCGCGCCACGGTGCAGATGCAGCAGACCCTGCGCGACACCGTCAGCCACATCGGCGAAGCCTCGACGCAGCTGGCGTCCGCCGCCGAAGAGATGAACGCCGTGACTGAAGAGGGCAGCCGTGGGCTGCAACGGCAGAACAGCGAAGTGGAACAGGCGGCTACCGCGGTCAACGAGATGACCGCCGCCGTCGAGGAGGTGGCGCGCAACGCCGCCTCGGCCTCGACGTCCGCGCAACAGTCGGAGCGCTCGACCGGTCTGGGCGCGGCTCGCGTCACCGAGACCGTCAACGCTATCCAGTCGCTGACCGGCACCGTGTCCCATACCAGCGAGCAGATCGTCGCCCTGGCCGGGCAGGCGCAAGGCATCGCCACCGTGGTCGACGTGATCCGCGGCATCGCCGAGCAGACCAACCTGCTGGCGCTGAACGCCGCCATCGAGGCCGCCCGCGCTGGGGAGCAGGGCCGCGGTTTCGCCGTGGTCGCCGACGAGGTGCGGGCCCTGGCGCACCGGACCCAGGAATCCACCCGCGAGATCGAGCAGATGATCGGCGGTATCCAGAGTGGTTCGGAAGGCGCTGTCCAGGCCATGCAACGCAGCCGCGACGAGGCTACCGCCACCCTGAAGATCGCCAACGAGGCGGGCGCGGCCCTGGAGGAGATCGCCCGCTCCATCACCGAGATCAACGAGCGCAATTTCCTCATCGCCACGGCCTCAGAAGAGCAGGCCCAGGTCGCCCGGTCGGTGGACCAGAATCTGGTCAGCATCCGCGATCTGTCGATCCAGACCTCGGCCGGTGCCCACCAGACCGCCGCCGCCGCCCATGAGGTCTCGCGCCTGGCGGTGGACATGAATCGCCTGGTCGGCCGCTTCTCGGTCTGATCCGACTGAGCGGTGGTGAAAGGCCCTGCCGAGCGCTCCTCGGCAGGGCCTTTGCGTTTCTCGCGTGCGGGCAGGGGATCAATGGACGGGAGCCTGGTGGGAAGGCTATCGGCACCGTCTGGCGATGTCCTTTCGCCAGCGCGAGATCAAGATCCGCGCCCAGCCGACGGAGTGGCGCTAGCTGTCCGCCAGCACCACCCGGGCCCGCCCGGCGCGCTTGGCCTGGTACAGGGCGCCATCGGCGCGGCGGATCAGTTCGTGGACGTTAAGGCTGCCGGCGGCGCCGTGGGCGATGCCGATGGAGGAGGTGGTCGCCAGGCGGATGTCCTGCAGCGTCCAGGGCTCCTGCAGGGCCAGGCAGAGGCGCTCGGCCAGGGCCAGGGCGGTGGTTGCGGAGGTGTCGCGCAGGAAGACGATGAATTCGTCGCCGCCGATGCGCCCGAGCAGATCGTCCGGGCGCAGGCAGGCGCTGACCCGGGTGACGAAGGCCACCAGCAGCCGATCTCCCACCTCGTGGCCGAATTCGTTGTTGATCGCCTTGAACCTGTCCAGGTCGAGGTAGAACAGCGCGCACTCCGCCTGGGGGGTGGCGGCCGCCAGGTGACCGACGATCTGGTCGAGGATGCTGCGTCGATTGGGAATGCTGGTCAGGGCATCCAGGTAGGCCAGGGATTTGAAGCGTCTTTCGCTGTCCTGGAGGGCGGTCTCCGCCAGCTTGCGCTCGGTGACATTGCGACTGACGATGGTCAGCAGCTGGCGTTCGCCCTGGGCATCGAAGTGAGGCGTCTTGATCACGTCCCAGGTATTGATGCGTCCATCCGGCCCCATGAAGGACTTCTCGATCTGCGTGGCCACACCGTTGCGCCAGGCGCGCTCGTCGGTCTCGATGTTGTAGGCGAAGGCCTGGGCATGATCCGGAAACAGCTCGATCAATTCGGCGTCGGTGATGCCCACGTAGTCGAAGCCGAGCATGGCGTAGGCTTCGAGCACGATGCGGTTGACGAATAACCAGCGCCCGCGGCCGTCCTTGGCGATGATGAATTCCTGGATCGAATCGAGGAGGGCGCGCAGATCGACATCGGAATCGGCAGGAGACATGGGTAGGGCCTGGCAGTCGCGTGGGTTGTCAGGCTATCGGCCCGCCAGCCTGGAAAATGAGACCCTTCGTCAGGTCACCCGTCGCCGCCTCGCTCCTCTGCGCCGGCGAGCCCGCCAGGTCGGGCTAGTGGAGTTCGCGGGGGGAGCAGCCCAGCGCCACGGGGCGGCAGCAGGGGCGGCGCAATCGCGCTGACCCGATACGGGCGGTCTGACCATCGACCGGTCGGAAGTCCGTCAGGGCTGGATGCTGAAGGGCAGGGTCCAGGCCCATGCCGACCGCATCGCCGCGGGGGTCCTCACCCTGAACCGACCGCGACCACGCCCTACCGCAACGGCTACACTGGCGGGCAGGTCGTTACCGCCCACCCGTATCCCGGAGTCCGCCATGCAACTGTTGTTGAACCAGACCTCGCCCTATGCCCGCGCCGCGCGCGTCACCGCCCTCGAGGCCGGCTTCGGCGAGCGGCTGACGCTGGTGTGGAGCGACCCCTGGAACGAGGACGCGCCGCTGTTGGCCGCCAATCCGGCCAACAAGGTCCCGGTACTGATCACCGACGAGGGCATCGCCCTCGGCGAGACCCTGCTGATCTGCGTTTATCTGCACCAGCTGGCAGGCGGCAACCCGCTTGCGGCCGAACGCCTGCAACTGGCCGGCCTGGGCCAGGGCCTGATCGACGCCGCCTTCGGCACGGTGATCGCCCGCAAGCAGGGCGGTGCGGCCCAGGATGAATCGGTGCAGGGCGCCCGCCGGCTGGCGGCCATCGAGCGTCTGCTGGCGCGCCTGGAAGAACATCCGGAGCTGGACGCGGAAGACCTCGACTTCGGGCATTACCTCGTAGCCGTCGGCCTGGATTACCTGAGCTTTCGCCTGCCGGAAATCGACTGGTCGGCGCGGGCGCGGCTGGTGGCCCTTCACCAGCGGCTCCTGGCGCGTCCCAGCTTTGCCGCGACGCGCTTCCAGTAAGGCGAAAAGCCCACGCGGCGGCCCCCGCCAACCGCGTGGTAAAGCCCTAGAGCTCGATCAGGATCTTCAGCTGGGTGCCGGCCTTGTCCAGCAAGGCTTCGAAGCCCTGTTCCACCACGTCGTCCAGCGCGATGTGGCGGGTCACGACCTTCTCCGCCGGCAGTTGGCCGCTGGCGATCAGGGCCGCCACCTGGGGCCACATCAGCGTCGAGTAGCACCAGGAGCCGCGCAGGTCGACGTCCTTGTAGGTCAGGGTGAAGCCATCCAGCGCCGGCGGCTTGCCCTGCATCCCCACCTGGACCACCACGCCCTGGCGGCGGACCGCCTCCAGGCACAGCCCCAGCGGTGCCTCGGCGCCCACGCATTCGAAGGCCACATCCACCCCCACACCCCCGGCGGTGCGGGCACGCACCTCGCGCAGCACATCGGTGCTGCCGGGGTTCAGGGTGATGAGCCCCTCCACCAGGCGGTGGGCCATCTCCAGGCGGTTGTCGTTGAGGTCCACCAGGAAGATCCGCGTGGCACCCGCCGCGCGAGCGGCCATGACCTGCAACTGGCCGATGGGCCCGGCGCCGGCCACCAGCACGCTGTCGCCAGGCTTCACGCCACCCCGGTGGGTGGCGTAGACGGTCACCGCGGTGGGTTCGATCAGCGCCGCGTGCTCGGTGCTGAGATCGTCCGGCATGGGGACGGCGTTGTAGTCCTCCACCAGGGAGTACTCGGCCATGCCGCCCCAGGGATGGGACAGGCCGATGATGGCCAGCTGTTCGCTGAGCTGGTACTGGCCACGGCGGCCGTAGTAGTCGTCTCGCGGCGACACCATGGGCTGGATGGAGACCCGATCACCGGGTTTCACCGAGGTCACCTGACTGCCCACGGCCTCCACCACACCGGAATACTCGTGGCCGAGGATCTGCGGCACCTGGCCGCCGGTGTAGCTGTGCGGCGCGGTGGGAATGAAGATGGGACCGCCAAGGTACTCGTGCAGGTCGGTGCCGCAGATGCCGCAGAACTGGTTTTTCACCAGGACCTGGGTAGGACCCGGCTCGCCGGGAGCTGGGACGTCTTCCACCCGGATGTCGCGGGCGGCATGGAAACGGGCTGCTTTCATCGTGAGGCTCCTCTAGCGTTCGCAGCGGGGCAGGAAGGCCTGGATCAGGTCATTGACCCGGTCCGCGGCCTCCATCTGCACCATATGGCCCTGGCCCTCCAGGACCTCGACCTGGACGGTTCCGGGCAGGCCTTCGGCATGCTGGACCGGAATGATGGCGTCGGCCTTGCCCCAGATCACCAGGGCGGGCAGATCGCCGTCGAGTGCCTGACGCAGCACCTGGGCCTGCTGGCCATTGGGGAAGAGCGTACCGGCCAGTCGCTGCAGGGCCTGGTCCACTCCTTCCAGCCGCTTGTACTTGAGCAGGTCTTCCAGCAGTGGCCGGGTGACCAGGCCGGGATCGCTGAACAGCAGACTGACCGGCCCCTTGAGCTGGTTGCGGCTGGTGGCGGCGACGAAGCCTTCCAGGTAGGCGCCATTGATATCCCCGCCCAGTCCCGCACTGCCGATCAGCACCAGGCCGGCGACCCGCTGCGGCGCCGTCTGCGCCAGCTGCAGGGCCACGGCGCCACCCATGGAGTGGCCGACGAGTACGGCGCGGGGGATGTCCAGATGATCGAGCAGAGCCAGCACCGCGGCGCCCAGCTCGGCAAGGTCTCCGGTGGCCAGGTCCTTGCCGGACTGGCCATGGCCCGGCAGGTCCAGGGCGATCACCCGGCGCCCGGCGGCCAGCGCCTCGTGGTTGAACAGCCAGTTGTCCAGATCGCCGGAAAAGCCGTGGATCAGCACCAGCGGCAGGCCGCCTGCACCGCGCTCCAGATAGCGCAGCGGCCGACCGTCGAGTTCGATGCGCTGGGCCTGGGGACCGGCCTCGGCGGCGTCTTCGCCACCGGGCACGAAGTCTTCCTGGAAGCGCGCGATCACCGCCTCGATCTCTTCGTCGCTGGCCTCGCCTTCCACCACGATGGCCAGCAGGGCGCCTACCGCAAGGGTCTCGTCCTCGCGGGCCAGGCAGCGGCGCAGGGTGCCGGAGAAGGGCGCCTCGACGCTGCTGCTGATCTTGTCGGTCTCGACGTCGAGCACCTCGTCGCCCTTGGTGATGGGGTCGCCTTCGGTCTTGAGCCAGGCGTTGACCCGGCCTTCGCTCATGGACAGACCCCACTTGGGCATGGTCAGGGTATGGATCTGGCTCATGCGGCCTGCCTCCCTTGGGTGATCTTCAGCACGGCGCGCTCGATCTTGGCCGCGTCGGGGATATAGAGGTCTTCCAGGGCATCGGAGAAGGGCACCGGGGTGTGCGGCGCCGTGACCAGCTGTACCGGGGCGCGCAGGTCGTCGAAGGCGTGCTCGGCGAGCAGGGCGGCGACGTCGGTGGCCACCGAGCAGCGCGGATTGGCTTCGTCGATGACCACCGCGCGGCCGGTCTTCTCGACGCTTTCCAGGATGCTGTCGCGATCCAGCGGGCTGGTGGTGCGCAGGTCCAGCACCTCGCAGGAGACACCCTGGCGCGCCAGGTTGCTGGCGGCCTCCATGGCCAGGTGCACCATGCGGCCGTAGGTGATGAGGCTGACGTCGTCGCCCTCACGCAGGAAGCTGGCCTCGCCGAAGGGGATGGCGTAGGACTCCTCGGGCACCTCGCCCTGCATCCCGTAGAGCAGCTTGTGCTCGCAGAAGATCACCGGGTCGTTGTCGCGGATGGCCTGGATCAGCAGGCCCTTGGCGTCATAGGGGGTGGCCGGGCAGACCACCTTGAGGCCGGGGATATGGGTCCACCAGGAGGTGAGCATCTGCGAATGCTGGGCGGCGGCGCGGAGACCCGCGCCGACCATGGTCCGCAGCACCAGCGGGGTGACCGCCTTGCCGCCGAACATGTAGCGGAATTTGGCCGCCTGGTTGAGGATCTGGTCCAGGCAGCAGCCGGCGAAGTCGACGAACATCAGTTCGCACACCGGCCGGGTGCCGCGGGCGGCGGCGCCTACCGCGGCGCCGACGTAGCCGAGCTCCGACAGCGGGGTGTCCAGTACCCGCCCGGGAAACCTGTGGTAGAGGCCCTTGGTGACCCCGAGCACGCCGCCCCAGGCGTCCTGCTCGCCAGGCGCGCCGGCACCGCCGGCGTTGTCTTCGCCCATGAGGAAGACGGTGGGGTCGCGGCGCATCTCCTGTTCCAGGGCTTCGTTGATGGCTTGCTGGTAGCTGATCTTTCTGGCCATGGTGGCGCTCCTTGTTGTTTTCCGATCAGGCGTAGGTGACGTAGACGTCGGTGAGCAGGTCTTCCGGGCCGGGCTTGGGATCGGCCTTGGCCTTGCGCACGGCGTCTTCGATGAGCTGTTCCACCTCCTGGTCGATGCTGTCGAGCAGGGCGGGCTGGAGTTGGCCGGAGCGCGTCACCCGCTCGCGGAATTGCAGCAGGCAGTCGCGCTGCTCCCGGGCGTGCTTGACCTCATTGGGATCGCGATAGGTCTGGGCATCGCCCTCGAAATGGCCGAAGTAGCGGGTGAACTTCACCTCGATCAGCGAGGGGCCTTCGCCGGCCCGGGCGCGGGCCACGGCGGCCGCGGCGGCTTCATGGACGGCGAAGAAGTCGAAGCCGTCTACCGTCACCCCGGGCATGCCGAAGCCGGCGGCGCGATCGGCGATGTGGTCGCAGGCCACCGACCAGTTGGAGGCGGTGGCCTCGGCGTAGCCGTTGTTCTCGGCGACGAAGATGCACGGCAGATTCCACACCGACGCCAGATTCATGGACTCGAACACCGCGCCCTCGTTGGAGCCGCCGTCGCCAAAGAAGGCCACGGCCACGGCGTCGCTGCCCTTGAGCTTGGCCGCCAGGGCGGCGCCGGCGGCCAGGGGCGCTCCGGCCCCGACGATGCCGTTGGCGCCGAGCATGCCCTTTTCCAGATCGGCGATGTGCATGGAGCCGCCCTTGCCCTGGCAGACCCCGGTCTTCTTGCCGTAGATCTCGGCCATCATGCCGTAGACGTCCACGCCCTTGGCGATGCAATGGCCGTGGCCGCGGTGGGTGGAGGCGATGCTGTCTTCGTGGCCCAGGTGGGCCATGACACCGGCGGCCGAGGCCTCTTCGCCGGCATAGAGGTGGACGAAGCCGGGAATCTCGCCGGTGGCGAATTCCACGTGCAGCCGCTCTTCGAAGACGCGGATGGTGCGCATCACCCGGTAGGCATGGCTCAGGTTTTCGACGCTTACGGTCTCGCTCATCTTATTGTTCTCCAGGATTGCCGAGGGCCGACGCGGGCAGGCGGCGGACCAGCAGGCGCTGCTGCGCCGCCAGCTCCAGTACCCGCTCCACGTCGATGCTCAGGGGGCCGTCGAGGTCCAGCGTCACCAGTGGACGCGCCTCGGGGCCGAATTCGATTTCCCGCTCGCCATCCAGCGCCAGGGTGCCGGTGGCCAGCGACAGCGCCCGAGGTTCGCCGGGCAGCAGCAGGCCACTGGCGGCGATGCCGGCCTGGGCCAGCACGCCGGGGGCGAGGGGCACGGTCAGTTGCGCCGGGGCCTCCGGCTCCAGTCGCACCCGGCCGCCATGGGGGGCGCTGCGCGCGACGGGGTGCCAGAGACCGCAGAGGGCCGAGAGGCCAATGGCCCAGGGCTCGGCGAAGGTGGTGAAGACTTCCGCGAGATCCTCCACCCGGGTCACCGCCCGGGCACCGAGATAGGTCTGGCGACAGACCGCCACGTCCACCAGCGCCCAGTCGCGGATGTCGCGCTCCGGCACTTCCACCCGCAACCGCTTGTTGCGCCGCAGCGCCAGCGCCGGGTCGATGCGACCACTCGCCACCAGGCCACCGGCCAGGCCGGCGCTGGTGGCCTCGCACAATTCCGGAAAGGCATTGTTGGTGCCGGTGGACAGGGTCAGCAGCGGCAGGTCGCCCACCTCGGCGGCCACCGCCTTGTGGGTGCCGTCGCCGCCGAGCACGGCGATCACCGCCGCGCCCTGGGCCAGCAACAGCCGCGCGGCGCGCCGGGTGTCGTCCACGGTCTGGGTCAGTGGCAGGTTGAGAAACCTAAGCTCCGGCCAGCGCTGCTCGCGGGCCTGGCGACTGCCGCTGGCCTTGAGCACCGCGGCGGCGATGCCGGTCATGTCCGGCGGCAGCAGCACCCGCTCCACGCCGGTGGCGCCAAAGGCCGCCAGCAGGCGCATCACCACCCCGGCCTTGTCGGTGCTGGAGGTCAGGGCGGCGTTGCCGGTCAGCCGGCGCAGGTCACGGCCCGAGGCCGGGTTGGGCAGGATGCCCACAGTTACGGGCATCGCTGAGCTCCGAGGCCGGGGCCGGGGCCGGTGGTCAGGGCAGCCGTGCGGCGATGCCAGGGTGCGCTCATGGGTCTGGCCCTCTTGTCGTTGTGATGGGCGCGTCGCAGAGCCCTGAGCAAGGCCGGTGCCAAACCGTGATGAATCCGCTGCAGTGCAGGCAGGGCGCGGGTTTGAATGGAGGCGACAGGTCGTGGGAGGGGCGACTCCAGGCGCCGGGGCGTCTCACGCCTGCGACGGCAGGGCGAGACGCTGAGACGATTCGTCTCACGACGCGGCGGACTTGAAGGCCGGGGCCAGGGGGCGCTAAATGAAGGGCAGAACAATGACCGGCCTTCCATGCCATGACCGGAATTCAGGGAGAGACGTCCATGTTGTCTACCCAGGCCCGCTATCACGCCCGCGCCATCGACCAGGCCCTGCGCGCACCCTTGCGCGCGGCCAGTCCGCCCGGGCGCATCCTCGATTCCTGGCGCCGTTCCTTCGAGCAATATCAGCTCGACCCGGGCTCTCTGCGGGGGCCGCGCATCCTCTCGCGCTACGAATTGCGCCAGCACCAGCAGGCGGCGGAAGACTTCCTGCGCGTCGCCGATGGCGAACTGGGCGCCCTGCATGCGCGGGTCGAGGCGGCCGACTACTGCGTGCTGCTGGCCGACGCCCAGGGCCATACCCTGGATTACCGGGTCAGCGACCGACTCGACGACGAATGCCGCCGCGCCGGACTCTACCTGGGCACCTGCTGGTCGGAACAGGAGGAGGGTACCTGCGGCGTGGCCGCGGTACTGACCGACCGGGCGCCGGTCACGGTGCACAAGGCCGATCACTTCCGCGTGGCCTTTACCGGGCTGACCTGCACCGCGGCGCCAGTGTTCGCCCCGAGCGGCGAGTTGCTCGGGGTGCTGGACGTCTCGGCGCCGCGCTCGCCGGACGACCGGCGCAGCCAGTTGCTGATCCAGCAATTCACCCGCGACAGCGCCCAGCGCATTGAGAATGTCTACTTCATGCACAGCGCCCGGGGTGACTGGGTGCTCTGCGGCCATGCCCAGGCCAGTTATCTCGACACCCAGCCGGAATTCCTGCTGGCGTGGGATCAAAGCGGCCGTCTGACCGGCCTGAATCGCCCGGCCCGGCAACTCTGCCTCGCGCAGCTGGGCTATCTGCCCCAGCGCCTCGACGAGCTATTCGGTCGCGACGCCTCGGCCCGTTTGAAGGAGGACGATCCTGAACCCCTGCGCCTGGGCGAAGCGCAGTTCCACGCCCGGGTCCGGGCGCCGCGGCCGCGCACGGGTGTGGTGATTCCCCTGGTGCGCGAAGCCCGGGAGACCGCAGACGAACAGGAGCCGCAGGTCAGCCAGGCGCTCGCGACCGCCCTGCGGCTCTATCGCCACGGCCTGCCGATCCTGGTGACCGGGGAGACCGGCACCGGCAAGGAGGTCTTTGCCCGCGGCCTGCACCAGGGCGGCGATCGCAGCGGGCGGCCCTTCATTGCCCTCAATTGCGCGGCGCTGCCGGAAAGCCTGATCGAGAGCGAATTGTTCGGTCATGCCGCGGGGGCCTTCACCGGCGCCCAGCGCCAGGGTCGCGACGGCCTGATCGTGGCGGCCGATGGCGGCACCCTATTTCTCGACGAGATCGGCGACATGCCCCTGGCCCTGCAGACGCGCCTGCTGCGGGTGCTGGCCGAGGGCGAGGTGCTGCCGGTGGGCAGCGCCCAGGCGCGGCGGGTCGATGTACGGCTGGTCTGCGCCACCCACCGCGACCTCCAGGCGCGGGTCGCCGCCGGACTGTTTCGCGAAGACCTGTTCTATCGCCTCAATGGCGCCGTCTTCCAGCTGCCACCACTGCGCGAACGTGCCGACCGCCTGGCGCTGGCGCGGCGGCTGCTTGAAGAGGAGTGCGGCGAGCGTCCTGCGCCGGAGCTGACACCTCAGGCGCAGGAGGCCATCCTCGCCCATGACTGGCCGGGCAACGTGCGCGAGTTGCGCAACGCGCTGCGTTACGCCTGCGCCCTGTGCGACGGTGCCCGCATCACCCTCGATCACCTGCCGGCCAGCCTGAAACCCACTGCCGCTCTGGCTACCGAGCCGCCACCCGCGGTCGACAGCCCCGAGCGGCGGGCGATTCTCGCCGCCCTGGTCCGGCATCGCTGGAAGGCCATTCCCGCTGCCCGGGCGCTCGGCATCTCACGGGCGACCCTCTATCGGCGCCTCAAGCTGCATGGCATCGTCATGCCGCATCGACAGCCCGGGGACCAAGAGCATGCGTAACGTCTGCTGCGCGTCGACCAAACGACGTTGAAAACGGCCTGGGTCGCCAGCCCGGCCTGGGCGGTTCCTTCGCACTGCTCATGTACCCTTTGTAAACTCGTTCGCAAGCCCGGGCCGCTTCCTTAGCCGTTTTCGCAGGGCCGCCTGGGCCTTGTTTGTCGCTAGCTCGCCAGACTTTGAACAGGCTCTAACGGATGGCTGAGCCGGCTCCGGTATCAATGCCGAGAGGTTACCAATCCTGCCGCACCGCTTCCGGGCCCCACGATGACCAGTCCGGCGAGCCCTGCATGGCGTCGCACGGCGGCTTCGAGGCCAGCGACGAGGGCGTCGCGGCTGCACAGCAGCGCGGTTGGCGCCACCTCGTCCAGCAGGGTCGCTAGCTCCGGCCACACTGGCTCGATTGCTGCCTCGAGTTCCAGGCGCGGCAACAGCGGCAGTCCCTCCGCCAGCATCACCTGACAGTGCCCGTACAGGTCGGCATTCGTCAGCAGCGCATCTCGTTCCGGCCACGACACCAGCATGATGCGGCGGTGACCGAGCGCCAAGAGCTGCCGGGTGGTGCGCGCGATGCGCTGGCCACGTCCCCGGGCCGCTAGAGCGCGAATGGCTGCGGCGCTCGGACCCAGGGTTTGGGTCGAGGGGGCGAGGGCGCTGAACAGGTGGACGACTGGGCGGGAATCCATCGGCGGCCTCTGCTACGGCGTGAGCGGTCAAGAGGTCCAGCGTGCCGGAGGCTGATGGCAGCTTCGTGACAGTACCCCGCACCGCCCTCTCGCGCCCGACCAGGAGTCCGTCATGGTCCGTATGCGAGCGCAACGCCCGGGAGCGGTCTTGCGTTCTCGAGCGAGCCAGCTAGCCTGAAATCGAGGTGTTCTGTCTCAGAGGGGCATGGCATGGACAAATTGCATGAGCGCCTGGCCCAGCTGGATCCACCCCTGCGCCATCGGCTGGAGCGTCAGGCGGACGGTCTGCTGATCATCCTCATCGATCCCGAGCATAACGCGCGGGTATCGCGCTTTATCCGCTCGGATGAGCTGCGGGTCGAGCGGATCAATCTGGTCCTATTGCACGCTATCAACGAATTGCGGCGCAAGGGTGCCCACGTCCCGCTCGACAAGGACAGCGTGTTCATCAACGACCTGTCCGACGAGTGCATCAGCTTTCACGGTTGAACGCTCAGTCCTCCAGCTCCAGATCCAGCAACGCCGCGCCCAGGCCCTTGCCGTGGGCATCCAGCGCCAGCGAGCGGGTGACGCCGCCGCGCAGGGCGCCGGGCAGCACGAAATTCAGCGCGCCCAGGGCGGGCAACTCATAGCGGCGCACGGGCGCGGCGTCGGCGGGTCGGCTGTCGGCGAACCAGGCGGCGACCCGTTCCGCGGTCAGCGCCTGGCGCAGCCGCTCGAAGTCTTCACGGCGATAGGCGATCACCGCCATGTTCGAAGTGTCTCCCTTGTCGCCGGTACGGACGTGGGCGATCTCGCGCAGTTTCATGGCAGCGTCTCCAGCTCCAGGGTAGGGGTGACGGCCGCGCGCGGCCACAGCAGCGAGGCCACGGCGATCACCTCGCGGACAGCCTTGGTGGCGCCACCGCCGCCAGCCGGGCCATTGGTATAGAGGGTTTCCACCTCGTTGCCGATCTGCACCGCCGCCGCGCGCGTAGCGCAGCGCCCGACCACCCGCAAGCGGACCTCCCAGGGTTCGCCGGTAGCGCGCGCGGCCAGCGTCTCGCCGTGCAGGGCGTCACAGCCGATCAGTTCGCAACGCAGCGCCTGAACCGGTACGCCGCAGAGTCGCAGACGCTCGCGCACCACCTCAGCCGCCAGGCGGGCGCGGGCCAGGGCGCCCGGTCCGGCGTAGGACAGCTGGCCTTCGCCATGCCAGCCGTCGCGATAACCCACCGAGACCTTGAGCTGTTCCGGGCGCGGCTTGCCCCGGGCCCCGCTGACCGCGACCCGGTCGGGCGCGGACTGCTGCAGGGCGACGCCGGAAAAGTCGGCAGTGACGTCCGGCGTCAGATAGGCCGCCGGGTCGTGTACTTCATAGAGCAGTTGCTCGCTGCAGGTCGCCGGGGTCACGCAGCCGCCGGAGCCCGCGATCTTGGTCAGGGTCGCCTGGCCCTCGGCGTCCACCTCGGCCAGGGGAAAGCCCAGGCGAGCGAGGTCCGGGACATCCTTGTAGCCGGGGTCGGCGAAGTAGCCGCCGGTGACCTGACCGGCGCATTCCAGCAGATGACCGACCAGGGTGCCGCGCCCGCGACGTTCCCAGTCATCCGCCGCCCAGCCGAATTCATGCACCAGGGGCGCGAGGAACAGCGAGGGATCGGCTACCCGACCGGTGATGATGACATCGGCATCCGCTTTCAGGGCCTGGACGATGCCTTCCACCCCCAGGTAGGCATTGGCCGAGATCACCCGGTCGCCCAGTTCGGCCAGGGTCTGGCCGCTGTCCAGCAGGGCGTCGGCGGGCAACTGGGCCAGCACGTCGTCGCCGGCCACCGCAGCGATCTTCAGCCCGGTGACGCCCAGCTCGCGCGCCAAGGCCGCGACCTTGCGCGCCGCGGCGGAGGGATGGGCGGCGCCCATGTTGGTGATCACCCGCAGGCGCGGACGATCCGCCTGATTCAGCAGCGGCAGGATGCGGCGCATCCGTGCCTCCAGCAGCGGATCGAAACCGGCCTCGGGATCGGCCAGCCGCGCCTGTTGCGTCAGGGCGATGGTGCGTTCGGCCAGGCATTCGAACACCAGGTAGTCGAGGCGGCCGTGTTCGGCCAGCTCCACGGCGGGTTCGATGCGATCACCGGAATAGCCGGCGCCGCAGCCAATGCGAAGAAGACGGCTCATCTAGAAGACTCCCAGGAGCAGGGCGGTCAGGGTCATCAGCACCGAGGCCGCGAACAGGAAGGGGATGGTGAAGCGCTGGTGATCGGCCAGGTCCAGCTTGCACAGGCCCACCAGCAGGAAGGTCGCCGGGGTCAGGGGGCTGACCGGGAAGCCGGTGGTGTGCACCCCGAGCAGCGAGGCCTGGGCCACCTGCACCGGATCGACCCCCAGGTTGCGGCCGACCTCGGCGATCACCGGCATGACGCCGAAGTAGAAGGAATCCGGATCGAACAGCAGGCTCAGCGGCATGGACAGGAAGCCCACCACCGCCGGGATCAATTGCCCGTGGCCAGCCGGGATGCCCGCCACCGCCACCTGGGCCATGGCCTTGAGCATGCCGCTGCCCTGCATGATGCCGGTGAAGACCCCGGCGGCGAAGAGGATGCTGGCCATGGTCAGGGCGGTCTTGGCATGGGCATCGATGCGCGCCTTCTGGGCGTCCACCGAGGGGTAGTTCAGGCACAGCGCGGCCACGGTGCCGAGCATGAACATCACCACCGGATCGACCCAGCCGGCGATCATCACGCCCATCACCACCAGGGTCAGCAGCAGGTTGATCCAGAACCGCCCGGGGCGGCGCAGGGCGCGCTCGGCATCGCTGAGTACCTGCTCCGGTGCGGCACCGGCCCCTTCGGCATTCAGCCAGGGCGCCTGGCCGGCCAGGGTCAGGCGCTTCTCCTCGCGGCGGCCGAGCCACCAGGCACTGGCGAAGACAAAGGCCAGACCCACTAGCTGCACCGGGATCAGTGGCTGGAACAGCTCGGCCACCGGCACGTGCAGGGCGGCGGAGGAGCGCAGCACCGGGCCCGTCCACGGCAGGAAGTTGACCCCGGCGGCCATCGCGGCCACGCAGGCCAGGATGCGCCGGTCCAGCCCCAGGCGGGTATAGAGCGGCAGCATGGCGGGGATGGTCACCAGGAAGGTCACCGCGCCGGAGCCGTCCAGGTGCACCAGCAGGGCGAGCAGGGCGCTGCCGCAGACGATGCGCGTCGGCCGGGTGCCGACGGTGCGCAGGATGCGGTCGATGATGGGATCGAGCATCCCGGCGTCGGTCATGATGCCGAAGAACAGGATGGCGAAGACGAACATGCCGATCACCGGGGCGACGCCCTTGATGCCGGCGATGATGAAGGCGCTGGTGCCCAGGCCGAAGCCACCGATCAGGGCCGCGGCGATGGGAATGACGATCAGGGCGACCAGGGGCGAGACGCGCTTGCTCATGACCGCGACGAGCAACGCAAGAATGGTGACGACACCGAGCAGGGCGAGCATGGCGGACTCCTTGGACCGTGGCACGGCAGGCGGGCGCACGGGAGGTTTTGTTGTTGTAGGTCCAGTATTCGAAGACGTCCGATGTCCTGTAAATTGGAATCTTCCGAAGCAGCGTTCAGAAAAACAAAATGAAGAATCTGCTCCAGCACGTGCAGGCCTTTCTCGCCGTGGCCCGTCAGGGCTCATTCGCCCGCGCGGCCGAGGAGTTGCACCTGTCCCCTCCGGCGCTCACCGTGCAGATCCAGCAACTCGAAGCCTGGCTGGAGGTGCAACTGCTCGAACGCACCCCGCGAAGGGTCCAGCTCACCACCGCCGGCGAAGAACTGCGTGGGCCCCTGGAGCGCATCCTGGTAGACCTGGGCGATGTCCAGACCCATGCCCGGGATCTGGCGGGCCTGCGCCGCGGACGGATCACCCTGGCGGCCTTGCCGTCCTTTTTCATGGGCCCCTTTCCCGAATTGCTGAAGACCTTCCAGGCCCGTCATCCGGCCATCGAGGTCCGCCTGCAGGATGTGGTCGCCGGTAGAGTCGAGGCGCTGGTCCGGGAAGGGCAGGTGGATCTGGGCATCGGCGTCCGGCCACGGGCCGTGGGCCTGGACTTCCAGCCGCTGTATGTCGATCACCTGCAGCTGTTCGTCCCTCGCGACCATCCCTGGGCAGGCCGCGCCGAAATCACCCTGGGCGAACTCGACGCCGTACCCCTGCTGCTGACCGGTCGCGACAGCAGCGTGCGCGAGTGCCTGGACTTCGCCTTCGCCGCCGCCGGCTTGCGCCTGGTGGCGGCGCTGGAAGCCAACTACATGAGCACCCTGCTGGCCCTGTTGGCGGCCGGCCAGGGCCTGGCCCTGCTGCCGGAATCGGCGGGCGGGGAGGCCCCGGTGGTGGCCCTGCCGGTCCGTGGCGAGAGCCTGGCCCGGCCGCTGGGCATCCTGACCCCCAGCGGCCGTAGCCTCACCCCGGCGGCTCAGGCCTTCGTCGCCTTGCTCCGGGAGCGGCTGCAGGCAGGCTAATAGTCGAAGGGCTGCCCCAGCTCCTGTTGCAGCCAGTCGAGAAAGCGCCGCACCCGGGCGTAGCGCGAGTGCGCCCGGGGAAACACCAGGTGGTGCGCGGCCACCGGCAGGTCGTCGTCCTGGGGCAGCACCCGCACCAGGTCGCCGCGAGCCAGATAGTCCGCCGCCAGCACCGTGCTCTCCAGGGCGAAGCCCAGGCCATGGCGGGCGGCTTCCAGGGTCATGTAGGAGCGATCGAAACTCAGGGTGTAGGGCCGTTCCGGCAGCGCCAGGCCCTGCTGGGCGAACCAGTTTGGCCACTTCATCAGGGTGGCTTCGGACAGGATCAGCTCACTGTGCAGCAGATCCGCCGGCGACTGGACCGGGCGTTTTTCCAGCAGCTGCGGCGCGGCCAGTACCGCCAGGCGTTCGCGCTGCAGGGTGCGGATCTCCAGGTTCGGCCAGCTGGGCAGGCCGTGGCGGATGTCGATGTCGACCTTGTCGCGGCTGAAATGCAGGGATTCGTAGGAGCAGGAGAGATTGATCTGCAGGTCGGGATGACTCTGGCGGAATAGCTCCAGCCGCGGCATCAGCCAGAGCAGGCCGAAGCTCGGCGCCGAGTGCAAGCGCAGGCATTCCAGGCCGGCATCGCTGGCCGCGCGATCCGTGGCCATGGCCAGCCGGTGCAGCACCTCGCTGACCTCTTCGAGGTATTGCTCTCCGGCCGGGGTCAGGGTCATGCCACGGGCACCGCGGACGAAGAGGGCGCGACCCACCAGGGCTTCCAGCTTGGCCAGCTGATGGCTGACCGCCGAGGGCGTCAGCGCCAGCTGCTCGGCGGCGCGGGCGACGTTGGCGAAGCGAGCGGTCTGCTCGAAGGCTTGAAGGGCTTTCAGGGGTGGCAGGGAAAGCGTCTTGCTGGAATCCATGGGGCGCGGCTCCTATGGCCAGTTCGAGGCTGATTGTCGAGAGACCAGACCCTGTTGCCAAGCCGCAGGCATGAATTTTATTCAGCACGGTCTGACGCAGGCTGCGTTGCTGGGACCCTGGGGCAGGGGCACTCTGGCCCTCAGCGACAGCCCTCCACAACAACAAGAAGGATAGCGTCATGCCCCTGAACGCCCTGCTGCTGCAAGACAAGATTGCCCTCATCACCGGCGCCGCCTCCGCGCGCGGCATCGGTCGGGCCACGGCCCAGGCCTTCGCCGCCCAGGGCGCGCGGGTCATCATCCTCGACCTCGATGCCAGTGCCGCGCGGGATGCCGCCGCCAGCCTCGGCGAAGGTCACCTGGGCCTGGCGACCAACGTGGCCGACGAAGCCCAGGTCAGGGCCGCGGTCGACCAGGCGCTCGCCCACTACGGCCGCCTCGACGTGCTGGTGAACAATGCCGGCATTACCCAGCCGGTGAAGACCCTGGAGATCAGCCGCGCCGACTACGACCGCATCCTCGACGTCAACCTGCGCGGCACCCTGCTGATGTCCCAGGCGGTGATCCCGGCCATGCGCGAGCAGGGCGCTGGCAGCATCGTCTGCCTGTCCTCGGTGTCCGCCCAGCGTGGCGGTGGCATCTTTGGCGGACCGCACTACAGCGCCGCCAAGGCCGGGGTGCTGGGCCTGACCCGGGCGATGGCGCGGGAATTCGGGCCGGACGGCATCCGCGTGAATGCCCTGACCCCCGGTCTGATCCAGACCGACATCACCGGCGGACTGATGCACGACGAACGCCGCCAGTCGATCATCGACGGCATCCCGCTGGGTCGCCTCGGCGAGCCCAAAGACGTGGCCAATGCCGCGCTGTTCCTGGCCAGCGATCTCTCCGGCTACCTGACCGGCGTCACCCTGGACGTCAACGGCGGCATGCTGATCCACTGATCGCCCCCTCGTTTTCAACGCTCTGCATCGACAAGGGCGCCCGCGGCTGCGGCGCCCATAACAACAAGAGATCAGACCATGACTACGCTCACCCTGGCAGCGGCCACCTCGGCGCGCGCCAATGCCTATCGCAAGACCGCCTGGCGGCTGATGCCCTTCCTGATGCTGTGCTACTTCTGCGCCTATCTGGACCGGGTCAACGTCGGCTTTGCCAAACTGCAGATGATGAACGACCTGGCGCTGAGCGAAGCCGTCTACGGCCTCGGCGCCGGCATGTTCTTCATCGGCTATTTCCTCTGCGAGGTGCCCAGCAACATCATCCTGCACAAGGTCGGCGCGCGACGCTGGATCGCCCGCATCATGATCACCTGGGGCATCCTTTCGGGGCTGTTCGCCTTCGTCGAGACGGCCTGGCAGTTCTACCTGCTGCGCTTCCTGCTCGGCGTGGCCGAGGCAGGCCTGGCGCCCGGTCTGCTGCTCTATCTCACCTACTGGTTTCCCACCTACCGCCGCGCCCGCATGACGGTGCTCTGGTTCGTCGCCATTCCCCTGTCGGGCATGATCGGCGGCCCGCTGTCGGGCTGGATCATGAATCAGTTCGCCGGCGTCCACGGCTGGGCCGGCTGGCAGTGGATGTTCGTCATCGAAGCCATCCCCACGGCAGTGGTGGGGCTGATGGTGCTCGGCTATCTCAAGGACGGCGTGCAGCAGGCGACCTGGCTGGACGACGAGGAAAAGGCGCTGATCCAGAAGGAACTGGCCGAGGACAACCAGCACAAGACCGAGCACGCCAGCGTGCGCGACTTCATCCGTGATCGCCGGCTGTGGCTGCTGGCCGCCATCTACTTCTGCGTGGTCATGGGCCAGTACGCCATCACCTTCTGGCTGCCGACCCTGGTGCGCAATTCGGGGGTCGCCGATCCGCTGCACATCGGCCTGCTCACCAGCCTGCCCTATATGTGCGCCATCGTCGCCATGCTGCTGGCCGGGCGCAGCGGCGACCGGCACCGCGAGCGTCGCTGGCACCTGGTGATTCCCATGCTGCTGGGCGCCTGCGGCCTCAGCCTCGCCGCGGTCTTCGGCCACAACGTCACCCTGTCGATCCTCAGCCTGTGCCTGGCCGCGGCCGGCATCCTCTCCGCGTCCTCGCTGTTCTGGATGCTGCCCACCACGCTGCTGGGCGGGGTCACCGCCGCCGCCGGCATCGCCGCGGTGAACAGCTTCGCCAACCTGGCCGGCTTCTGCTCGCCCTACCTGATCGGCTGGATCACCACCAGCACCGGCTCCAGCGCCATCGGCATGTTCCTCATCACCGGGGTGCTGGTGATCGGCGCCACGCTGGTCCTGCGCATTCCCGCCGCCCTGGTCAATCGCTAATCGAGGTACAGATCATGACCGCTTCTTCGCCACAGCTCGCAACGCTCTCGCTGGCCGAGCGCGCCCACAACATCCGCCGCCATGCCCTGCGCATGGGTCAGATCCAGGGCCAGGGTTATGTCGGCCAGGCCCTGGGCGTCGCCGACGTCCTGGCCGTCGCCTACTTCCATGCCCTGAGCTACCAGCCGCAGGACCCCGACTGGGAAGGGCGCGACCGCTTCTACCTGTCCATCGGCCATTACGCCATCGCCCTCTACGCTGCGCTGATCGAGGCCGGCATCGTGCCGCAGGAAGAACTGGAGACCTATGGCTGCGACGACAGCCGCCTGCCCATGTCGGGCATGTCCGCCTACACCCCGGGCATGGAGATCACCGGCGGTTCCCTCGGCCAGGGCCTGGGCATCGCCGTGGGCGCCTGCCTCGGGCTCAAGCGCAAGAACTCCGGCGCCTTCGTCTACAACCTGCTGTCCGATGGCGAACTCAACGAGGGCGCCACCTGGGAAGCGGCCATGTCGGCTTCCCACTGGCAACTGGACAATCTCATCGCCCTGGTGGACGTGAACAACCAGCAGGCCGACGGCCATTGTCGCGAGATCCTGGCCTTCGAACCCCTGGCCGAACGCTGGCAGGCCTTCGGCTGGTTCGTCCAGCGCGTCGACGGCAACGACCGCGCGGCCCTGGTCGCGGCCTTCGACCGCGCCCGCCAGCACCCCGGCCGGCAGCCCCGGATCATTCTCTGCGATACCCGCATGGGCAAGGGCGTGCCCTTCCTGGAAACCCGCGACAAGACTCACTTCATCCGCGTCGAGGCGCACGAATGGGCCCTGGCCCTCGATGCCCTGGATGCCGGGAGGGACTTCTGATGACTACCAGCACCGCGACCAAGGCACGCCTGACCACCTCGGCGATGATCGCCAGCATCGCCGCCGAGGGCCAGCCGACGCGGCCGGCTCCGTTCGGTCACGCCCTGGCGGCCCTGGCCGAACAGCGCCAGGACATCGTCGGCCTCACCGCTGACCTCGCCAAGTACACCGACCTGCACGTCTTCGCCAAGGCCCATCCCGAGCGCTTCTACCAGATGGGCATGGCCGAGCAGCTGCTGATGAGCGCCGCCGCCGGCCTGGCGCGCGAAGGCTGCGTGCCCTTCGCCACCACCTATGCGGTGTTCGCCTCGCGGCGCGCCTACGACTTCATCTGCATGGCCATCGCCGAAGAGAATCTCAACGTCAAGATCGTCTGCGGCCTGCCGGGGCTGACCACCGGCTATGGGCCCAGCCACCAGGCCACCGACGACCTGGCGATCTTTCGCGCCATGCCCAACCTCATGGTCATCGATCCCTGCGACGCCCTGGAGATCGAGCAGGCGGTGCCGGCCATCGCCGCCCACCAGGGGCCCGTCTACATGCGCCTCCTGCGCGGCAACGTGCCCCTGGTGCTGGACCGCTACGACTACCGCTTCCAGCTCGGCAAGGCCCAGGTGGTGCGCCCCGGTCGCGACGTGCTGGTGGTGTCCACCGGCCTGATGACCATGCGCGCCCTGGAGGCCGCCGAGGCCCTGGCCGCGGATGGCGTGGACGTCTCGGTGCTGCATGTGCCGACCATCAAGCCGCTGGACGAAGCGACCCTTCTGGCGGAAGCCCGCAAGCCGGGACGGCTGGTGGTGGCGGCGGAGAACCATTCGCTGATCGGTGGCCTGGGGGAGGCCGTCGCGACCACCCTGCTGCGCAACGGCGTGACGCCCACCTTCCGCCAGATCGCGCTGCCCGACGCCTTCCTCGACGCCGGGGCGCTGCCGACCCTGCACGACCGCTACGGCATCTCCACCACGGCGGTCTGCCAGCAGATCAAGGGTTGGTTGTAGGGAATAGGGCTGCGGATCGCGCTCGGTGGCGCCGCAGCCTAGTGCCCCACTAACTCAGTGGGGCACTTCGTCTTCACCCAGCTCCCGCGCCAGGCGCACGACAGTGACACCGCTACCCAGGTGGCGGATCGAGGGCTGGATCAGCACGCAATTAGGGTAGGGAGTGCGGATCTCGCGCTCGCCGTCGGTGGCGATCAGGGTACCTGCCTCGGGGATGGTTTCCAGACCCTTGAAGTCCTGGGTAAAACGGAAGTCCAGGGTGTCGGCGACGATGGCATCGGTCACTCGCAGGAAGCGCTGGCGCGTTGGCTTGGCTACCTGCAGCAGGTCGGCCACCGCAGCCTCATCCACCACCTCGGCCAATAGCAGGAAGCGCGCGACGCAATCGAGGGCGATCTGGCGGCTCACGGCCAGCACGTGCTGGCCGGTTTCGATCAGCAGGGCGTTCTTGGGACTATCGCCTTCGCCGAAGCCGCCGAAGTCACGCAGGCGCCGACCGTTCTGATGCCCGGCGTCGGCGATGACGAATTCCGGTGTACCCAGCTGGGCGGCCAGACGCAGCCCTTTTGCCAGCGGACCGGTCATCATCAGGGGTGCGGAATGCTCGTGCATGGAATGAATATCCAGCAGCCAGTCGACCTCATCGATAAGCGGGCGCAGTTGCTGGGCGCGCGCCAGGTCGGTCGTGGTGGCCGGACCCTGGAGGCGCTGTGGCAGCCAGACGCGATTCATGTCCTCCTCCAGGTAGCGGGTGGCGTCGATGTCGTCCGGGTCAAAGGCGTGATAGGCGGCCACGTTGCCAAAGGCCAGGGTCAGCTTGCCACGGCGCGGACGGATACCCCGGCGCAGCAATTCGTCGACGGCGATGGCGCCGCTGACCTCGTTGCCGTGGGTCAGGGCCATGATGGCCACGTGAGGACCTTCGACGCCGCTGTCGAAGGTGTGGACGTAGTCGATACCGGTGTTGCCGGTCTTCCAGCGGTCGACGTCCGGAAACGCGACTTCGATGGGGTAGCGGGGCAGACCGGCACGGATCTGGGCGAGAGTGGTCATGGCAGGCTCCTAGGGTGGGCAGGCCGGGGCCGGGCCCCGGCGATGGATCAGGACGGGACGAGGCGCCGGGCGCGGGTCAGCGCCAGGATCGATACCAGGCTCAGGGCGGCGGTGGCCATCACGTAATAGCTGGGGGCCAGGTTGTCGCCACTGCTGTTGATCATCCAGGTCACCACCAACGGGGCGAAGCCGCCAAAGGCCGTGACCGAGAAGTTGTAGCTCAGCGACAGGCCCGAGCCGCGGGTACGGGTGGGAAAGGCATCGGCCAGCATGGCCGGGATCGGCCCGAGGGATGCGGCGATCAAGACGCCCACCAGCGCCTGCACCAGCAGCAGGGTGGTGATGGAGGGCAGGGCGTTGAGCAGCAGGAACAGCGGGTAGGACGACAGGCCGACCAGGGTCATGGCGATGCCCAGCACCCGCAGGCGGCCGAAGCGGTCCGACAGGATGCCGAACACCGGGGACATCAGCATGATGGCAAGGCCAGTGATGAAGGCGCCCAGAAAGGAGGAGGTAGCGGCGATGTGCAGCTGCTTCATGGCGTAGGTGGGCATGTACAGCTTGTGCACGTAGTTGAAGGCGGTGGCGCCGGACACCACGCCGATGCACAGCAGCAGCACGCGCCAGTCGGCCTGCAGCAGATCCCGCACCGGGGTCGGCTCCGGGCCTTCGCGGCGGGCCAGCGCCTTGAATTCAGGCGTTTCATCCATCTGCCGGCGGATATAGAGGCCGATCGGACCGATCAGCAGACCGATGCCGAAGGCCAGGCGCCAGCCCCAGTCGTCCAGCTGCGCCGGGCTTAGCACATAGCTCAGGACCGCCGCTACGCCAGCGGCGAAGACCGTGGCCAGCCCCTGGGTGGACAGCTGCCAGCTGGCGAAGAAGCCGCGCCGGCCTTCGGTGGCGTTCTCGGCCATGAAGGCGGTGCAGGCGCCGAACTCGCCGCCGCTGGAAAAGCCCTGCAGCATCCGCGCGACGATCACGATCAGCGGGGCCAGCACGCCAATCTGGCCGTAGGTGGGCACGCAGGTCATCAGCAGGGTGCCGATCATCATCAGGGCGATGGACAGCGTCAGCGAGGCCTTGCGACCGCGGCGATCGGTGTAGGATCCGAGCACTACGGCGCCCAGCGGTCGAATGATGAAGGAGATGGCGAAGGTGGCCACGCTCAGCAGCAGGGAGGTGGTTTCATTTTCCGCTGGAAAGAACTGCCGGCTGATGATGACGGCGAAGTAGCCGTAGATCAGCAGGTCGTAGAATTCCAGGGCGTTGCCGATGCCGGCCGCGCAGATTTCCTTCCAGGAGCCGCGCCGGACGGGTGCGCCAGCCTCGGCGCTGGCAAGGGTCGATATGGAGTGCGACATGGCCTGGTTCCCCTTGGCGGAGCGCGGCCGAGGGTGGCGGCGCCTTCACGAGTGAGGTTCAACCTTGGGTCATGGTTGGGCAGTGGCTCAATTGCCGTTTCGGCACAACTGAGGGCCAAGTGGGCACAGGGGCTCAAGAGCCTGCGTGCTGGCGGAGTGCCTGGAGCCGATTATTTCGCCGTGCACCGTTATGAGGCAGTTTCCGCCAGGGTCTGCCAGATGCGTTCGAGGCGTTCATCGTGGCGACCGCGCAGCCGGTGCAGGCAGATGTCGAAGGTGGCGACCAGACTGGTCGATCCCGCTAGCACCAGACTGCCCTGGGCCAGGGACTCGCGTACCACCATGCGGGGCAGCCAGGCCAGGCCGTGGCCCCGCCGCGCCATCTGGTGGATGGCAGGGTAGGAGTCGGCCTGGTAGATCATGCGCATGGCCAGCTTGCCCGGCAGGCGGGCGAGATGCCGGGCCAGGACGCCACTCAGCGCCAGCGACGGTGCGAAGGCCACCCAGGGTACGACGGGAGCGCCATCGTCCAGACGGTGGCGGGGTTGCCCGCTGGCATCCGGCGCACTGACCGGCAGCAACTCGTCCTGGCTGATGACCAGGGTGTCGAAGCGTACCGGATCGAGCAGTCGCTCGGTTAGCGGACTGCTGAAGATCAGCATCAGATCGGCATCGCCCGCGGCCAGTCGGCTGATGGCTTCCTGGGCGCCGCTGGTAATGAGCGAGACGGGAAACTCTCCGAAGCGCGCCCTGAGGCTGTCGTACCACTCTGGAAAGAAATCGCTGGCCAGCGTACGGCCGGTGGCGATGCGGATCGGCTGTTCGCGCTGCAGGGCGGTGCCCTGGAACAGCGAGCGGCACTCGCTCAGCCGGTCGACCACCTCGCGCGCCGTTTCCAGCAGCAGCAGGCCCTCGGGCGTCAGGCTGATGGGCTGCTGACGACGGATCAGCGGAGCTCCGCACCAGTCTTCCAGGGCTCTGATACGTCTGCCGAACGCAGGGTGGGTGACGAAGCGGTTTTCCGCCGCCCGTGAGAAACTGCGGGTGCGTGCCAATTCGATGAAGTCTTCCAGCCATTCCAGTTGCATAGATCCCAGACCTGTTTCGGGGCCAGGGCAGGGTACGGCGTGCCAGCGTTCACGACCAGTCCGGGCCGGGGCTCGACGCCGCCCACCCATCCGGGCAAGGTGGGCAGCTGTCTTCCATCGCCTGCTGGCCGCCATGTCCGATACCGATGAACTCACCCTGCGCAAGCTGGAGATCTTTCTGGCCTTCATGCGCAGCCGCAACCTGGCGCGGGCCGCCGCCGAGCTGGGCACCAGCCATGTCAGCGTGCACCGCGCCATCCATTCGCTGGAGAACGCCCTGCGCTGTCCGCTGTTCAAGCACGAGGGGCGTACCCTGACGCCGCTGGACGGCGCCTTCGTGCTGGAGGCCCGGGCCGAACGGCTGATGCAGGACCTGGCGGAGACGGTGCGCCTCACGCGGCAGGCGGCGGGCTTTTCGGCCGATCGCTTCCGCCTGGGCGCGCTTTATTCGCTGACGGTCAAGACCGTGCCCCAGCTGATCATGGGCCTCAAGCTCAGGCGCAGCGAACTCAACATCGACCTGGTGCTGGGTTCCAACGCCGACCTCGCCGTGCAACTGCACGACTTCAAGCTGGATGCCATGCTGGTGGCGCTGGACGACGCCGTGGTGGATGCCGACTGCGAGAGCGTCGAGCTGTTCAGTGACGACATCTTTCTCGCCGCGCCCAGCGACTCGCCCTTCGCCGACCAGGCCGAGGTGGACCTGCGCGACCTCGCGGGGGTGCCCTTCGTGACCCTGACCCAGGGCTTCGCCACCTTTCGCGACGGCCGCCAGGTGTTCGCCCAGGCCGGCTTCGAGCCGGAGGTGATCATGCAGGTCAACGACATCTTCTCGCTGATGAGCATGGTCAGCTCTGGGGTGGGTTACGCGCTGTTGCCCGGGCGGGTCGAGGCGGTCTACCAGAGTCGCCTCAAGCTGCTGCCCCTGGCACCGCGCTACCGGCTGCAGCAGCGCATCGGCGCGGTGTTCCTGCGCAGCCGCGAGCGCGATCCCAATCTGCTGGCCTTCGTCGCCGAATGCCGGATGTACGCGCGCGGCTGACGCCGCGTCTCAACCGCCGACGACGGCGCGGGTGGCCAGGAACAGCAGCGAAGGGCCGAGCAGGCACCCCAGGGCCGTGTAGAAGGCCGCCGTCAGGCAACCATAGGGCACCAGGCGCGGATCGGTGGCCGCGAGGCCTCCGGCCACGCCGCTGGAGGTGCCCATCAGGCCGCCGAAGATCACCGCCGTGCGCGGATTGTTCAGGCCGATGTAGGGCGCCAGGAAGGGCGTGGCGATCATCACCACGATGGACTTCACCAGGCCGGCGGCGATGGACAGCGCCATGACGTCGGAGCTGGCGCCGATGGCCGCGCCGGTCACCGGACCGACGATGTAGGTCACGGCACCCGCACCGATGGTGGTGAGGCTCACGGCGTCGGTGTAGCCAAAGGCCAGGGCGATGGCGACGCCAGCGATGAAGGAAGAGAACACCCCCATCAGCAGGGCGATGACCCCGGCGATGCCCGCTTCGCGCAGTTCGCGCATGTTGACGCCAAAGGCCGTGGCGGCGATGGCGAAGTCACGCAGCATGGCGCCGCCGAGCAGGCCCAGGCCGCCCAGCAATGGCAGGTCGACCAGACCCTTCTGGCCACCACTGATGACCCCGCCGACATAGGCGAGCAGCAGGCCGAGAAAGATGGCGATGGCCGAGCCGTGCAGGCGACCGCGGGTGAGTTTGTCGGAGAGCCAGTAGGACACCCACATGATGACGCCGATGACGGCGAAGGAGGCGATCAAACCGTAGGACTGGGTGGTCTTGCTCAGGGCTTCGATCAGCATGGCGGTCACCGGGCGGTCTGGCTAAGGGGAGCAGGGGTGGCAGTGGCCGGCTTCTTGCGGCCCAGGCGATCGAGCACCGGCACCAGGGCGAAGGCGATACCCACGGCCGTCAGGCCGGCGAGGATGGCCATGGGGCCGCTGTGCAGGGCCCCCACCACGTTCTGCTGCGCCGCCATGGCGACCACGATGGGAATGTAGATGGCACTCCAGAATTCCACGCCCTGTTCGGTCTTAGGCTTGAGGCCGGTGCCGCGATTGCTGATCCAGCTGCTGAAGAAGATCAGCAGCAACATGGCGATACCGACCCCGCCGACGTTGGCGGGCACGCCGATGAGCCGGCCCAAAACTTCGCCGGCGAAGATGCCGGCCAGGGTGCAGAGGGAAAGTAAAGCGACACCGTAGATGATCATTGTTGTTGTCCTCGGTTGTGCTTGGGGGTGGGGTGAAGCCTGGCACCGCTCTCGCTTTTGTCCGCTCTCGCTTGGGAAGAGGGCCGGGGTGAGGGCAGCCGCCGTATGGGGAATGTTCAGTCCGGTCGCGCCGCCTCCTCGCGCCGCAGCGCGTCCAGGGTCTCGGGGTGGGTATCCTGCCAGGCCAGTGCGCCGCTGGCGGGCAGCACGCGCCTGGCCAGTTGGCTGAGCACGCTGCCCGGCGCCAGTTCGATGGCCAGACGCACGCCGCGCTCGCGGGCGGCTTCCAGGGTGGCGTGCCATTCGATGGGCCGCGCCATGTTGAAGGCCAGGTCGTCGCGCAACTGCTCGGCACGCACCAGCCGTCGTGCCGAGGTACCGCTTAGATAGGCCAGCCGGGGCGCGCGTAGCTCGACCTCGGCAAAGGCCTGATTCAGAGTCTGGGCCGCTTCGGCGAGCAGCGGGCAGTGGGACGGCACGCTCATGGCCAGGCGCTTGGCCGCCGCGGCACCCTGGGCGCGCGCGGCTTCGGCCAGCGCGGCCAGGCCGGCATCGCTGCCCGCGACCACGTATTGCTGCTCGGCATTGGCATTGGCCAGGTACAGCGGCGGGGCAGGGCGATGGTGGTCAGCGACCAGGCTCTCCACCGCGCCACGCCCCAGGCCCAGGATCGCCAGCATGCCGTAGCCGGACGGGTAGGCCGTCTGCATCAACTCGCCACGAAGGGCCACCAGGCGCAGGGCGTCGGCGAAGTCCAGGGTCTCGGCCACCACCGCCGCGGCATAGGCACCGATGGACAGCCCAGCCACCAGCTGTGGCGCCGGTCCGCGGCTCAGCAGCAGGCGCGCCGTGGCGACGCCGGCGATCAGCAGGCAGAGCTGCACGGCGCGGGTGTGTTCCAGGGCCTGAGCAGAGTCCAGGCTCAAGGGATCGAGGTCCAGCACCGCGGCGGCTTCCGCCAGGGTACGCCGGACCTCGGCGTCGTCGGGCAGGGCATGCAGCAGGCCGGGACGCTGGGCGCCCTGGCCGGGAAACTGGAAGAGGGTACTCATGCGGCGCGCGCCTCCGGCCAGGGATCGCCTACCAGCTGGGGACCGGCTGCGGTCTTGAGCAGCACGCGTGGGGCGTCTCCGGCCCAATCGGCCAGGGCCACGCCGCCGAGTGGGGTCTCCAGCAGGATGTCCAGGCGGCATCGCGCCTGCCCGTGCAGGGACGCCAGCAGGGCCCGCGCCCGCTCGCGTGACAGCGGGGCTGCACAGCGGATCAGCAGATCCAGATCGCTCCCCGCATGCAGAGCCGGCCAGCCGGAGGCCAGTTCGTAACCCGCGGCGCCGGTGGGGCCCCAGGGCAGGCCCAGGTCATCCAACCGGGTGTGCAGGCGGGCCAGGGTTTCGAAGACGGGCAGATCGCGGCAGCCGTTCGTGATCCGCAGCGCCTCGGGAGACCGCCGCTGCAGCACGACTGCAGGCTCCAGCCAGGCCGCCAGCCGCTCGGCGCGGGTGGTGCCGCGCAGGCCGACCGGGATGCGGCCGGGCTCAGGTGTCGCGCGGCGGACGACGACGGGCAGGCCGGCTTGGGCGACCTGGCGGGCCCAACCGGGGGCTTGCGCGGGCAGGGCGTCCGGGGTGAAGCCCCAGAGGAGGTCGTGGGGGCACCCGCTCATCACGCGTTCCATCCCGCCCGCAGGCGATCGCGTACTGCGCGAGAGGCCGCGCGATTGGCGCCGTCCAACCGTAGTTTGAGATCGGTGGTACCGCTGGCGAGCACATCGGCCTGGGCCTCGGCCAGGGCCTGGCGTACCTGCTGCAGATCTGCGGTCGAGGGCTGGTCGGGCTGGGCCACTTCCAGCTGGCGCCAGAGCAGGCCCAGGGAGGCATAGCTGTCCAGGTCGTAGGCCATGGGCGGAATATCGGCGGCCAGGCGCTCCAGGTCTTCGACGCTGCGCAGGGTGACCCGCGCGGCCGAGGCCTTGCCCATGGCATGCACCTGCACCTGGGGATCGCGCAGGGCCAGCAGGCGATTGGCCTGGTAGCCATGGGCGAGAAAGCCGCCGGACATGGCCTTGCCCACCAGCAGGCCCAGTACCGGATGCCCGGCCAGGCGCGCCTCGGCGTAGGCCCCGGCGGCCCCGGCCAGGGCCTGGTGGATGCCGTAGGCCTCCTCGCGGCGACCATAGGCCTGGCTGGGCACGTCCACCAGGGCGATCAGGGTGCGTTTCACCTGGGTGCCAGCATCCTCGGCGATGGCCTGCTGAATGGCCCGGGCCAGGCCCCAACCCTCCAGCAGACCCACCTCGCCCTGGCGGGCGCGGGGAAAGGGATTCTCGCCGTCCACTACCACCGCCAGCCAGCGCGCGGGGCGTCCGGCCAGTTCGAGGTCGGCGACGCGCAGGGAGGCGGGCAGGCCGGTGACGGCCTCGCCCTGGCCGGCCAGCGCCTGGAACCAGGTCAGGCCGCGTTGCGAAGGCTGGGTGCTCATGGCTGGTCTCCGGCATAGAGGTGGCGGACCGCGGCGGCGTCCGCCTGGGGACGGATGTCGAGATCGGCGAGGCGCGTTAGGTAGTGGTCGATCTGCTGGCTGCGCAAGGCGCCGGCAGCGCCCTGGGTGAAGGCCTGGCGGATGGCGGCGGTCACGGCGGCGCTGTCGTCGGCGACGAAGACGTCGGCCAGACCCGTGGCGACCCGCTGCTCGCCGCCGGTCAGGCTCCAGATGAACGGACGGTCGCGGGAATCGTATTCCTCGATGCCGGCTTCCTGCTCGATCACCTGGGGCCCGTTGAGTCCCAGGCGGGCCTCGCGGGTGACGATCAGCTGGCTGCACAGGCCCGCGGCGATGGACATGCCACCAAAGCAGCCGACGCTGCCGGCGATGACGCCGATGACCGGCTGGTGCGCGCGCAGGGCGACGATGCCCGCCTGGATCTCGGCGATGGCGGCCAGCCCCAGATTGGCCTCCTGCAGGCGCACGCCGCCGGTTTCCAGCAGCAGCACGGCGCGGGTCGGGGTGCCGGCGAGGTTGTCCTCCAGCGCCAGCTCCAGGGCACCGGCGATCTTGGCGCCGCCCACTTCGCCCATGCTGCCACCCTGGAAGGCGCCCTCGATGGCGCAGACCACCGCGGGCTGGCCGTCGATCAGCCCCTTGGCCACCACCACGCCGTCATCGGCCTGGCAGACGATGCCCTGCTTGGGCAGCCACGGCGACATCAGCCGTTCGAAGGGGCCGACCAGCTCGCGAAAGCTGCCGGCATCGAGCACCACACGGGCCCGCTCGCGGGCGCCGAGTTCGACGAAGCTGCGGCTGTGCAGCAGCTCCTGGACATCGGGAAGAGGGGCTTCAGCCATGGGTGCTGTCCTCCAGGTCGAGGGTTTCCAGACCCTGCTCCAGGCGCAGGCGCACCACGCCCGGGGTGGCGCCGAAGTCGTGGATGTCCAGGGTCAGGGCCGGCAGGTCCTCGCGGGTGGCGAACAGCCGGTCGAAGAGGGCGCGCCAGCGCGGTTCGCTGCCGTTGACCGAGGTGGTCACCTTGAGGGTGAAGTCGGCGTTGGCGGGTTCGAGCAGGACCTCCAGGTCCCCCGAACCGACACAGCCGACCAGGGCGCGACCCTGGCGGCGCTGGCTGGCCGGATAGCGGCAGGTGAAGTGTTCCATCAGAGGTCTCCAGGGAGCCATGGCTCCAGGCGATCGACCAGAAGGGTGGCGGCCAAGAGATCGGCGGCGCCGCCGGGAGAGGCATTGGCGGCCAGCAACTGGCGATCCAGGGTCAGCAGCTGGCGCCGCCCGGCTAGGCTGGCGCTGCCCCCGGCCTGCAGCACGGCGCGGGCGCCCTGCTGCATGGTGGAGAGGGCCGCCGGGCCGCCCCGGTGCAGCACGCAGGTATCGTCCAGCGCGGTCATGATGGCCAGCAGCGCATCCAGGCGCGCGTTCTGTTCGCCCGCACCGGCCAGGCGGCTGGCGCGCAACTGCGGCAGACCGCGCTGGTGGATGGCGGGAAAGCCCGCGGTGGCCTCGGCCCGGGCACCGCCGAAGCCATAGCGCTGGGCGACGCGCTGGCCATGGCTGGGCGCCGCCTGGGGCGCGTCCGGATCGGGCAGGCTGGCCAGGCGCCCGGCCGCCAGGCACAGCGCCTGGGCGGAAGCCGGACGTCCATGCACGGTCGCCGTCACCAGCAGCCCCAGCGCCCAGATGGCGCCACGGTGAGTGTTGACCCCGTGGGTGACCTGCAGCATGGCGGCTTCGCCGTCACGCCCCAGTTGGCCGATCAGGCGGCGCAGGTCGGCGGCGGGCAGTCCTCGCTCGGCGGCTTCGGCCATGGCCTGGAAACAGGGCTGCAGCGCCTGGGCCGAGGTCAGCATCAGGCCAAGGCTGAGGTCACTGTGGGCGCCCTGGCCGCGGCGATCCACCAGGGCCGGCTTGGGCGAGAGTTCGGCTTCGTCCACCAGGGCCGTCACGGCCAGGTCGGCCAGACGCTCGGCGAGCGATGAGGTACGGCGGGCGAGGGCGCGCATCACCAGCTCCTGAACTTGGCCGGGGGTTGATAGAGGCCGCCGGACCATTCCACCAGCTCGCCGATGCTCTTGGCGGCGAGCAGCTCGCGACTGGCATCGGTGCGGCGGATGCCGAGGTCCTCGGGCAGGGCCACCAGGCCTTCCTGGCGCAGGCGGCGGGCCTCGGCGGGATCGCTGCGCAGGCCGATGGCGGTGACCCCGGCCACGGCGGCGATCATCGCCCGGCGTTCTTCCAGGGAGCGGGCACGGTAGAGATAGGCGATGCCTTCCTCGGTGAGCAGGTGGGTGACGTCGTCGCCATAGACCATGATGGGCGCCAGCGGCATGCCGCTCTTGCGCGCCACCTCCACCGCATCCAGGGTGTCGACGAAGGTGGGTTTGCCGCCTTCCTGGAAGGTTTCGACCATCTGCACCACCAGCTTCCTGCCGCGTTCGAGCAGGGCCGGTGCGCCGTCGCCGGTCTGCTGCCGCATGTCCAGCCAGGCCGGGGTGGGGTGACGCCGACCGTGCGGATCATGGCCCATGTTGGGCGCGCCACCAAAGCCGGCCAGGCGCCCCCGGGTCACGGTGGAGGAATGGCCGTCGCCATCCACCTGCAGGGTGGCACCGATGAAGAGGTCCACGGCGTACTGACCGGCCAGCTGGCAGAGCAGCCGGTTGGAGCGGAGCGAGCCATCGCGACCGGTGAAGAAGACGTCCGGGCGCTGGGCGATATAGCCCTCCATGCCCAGCTCGGTGCCAAAGCAGTGCACGCTTTCCACCCAGCCGCTCTCGATGGCCGGGATCAGCGTGGGGTGGGGATTGAGCGTCCAGTGCCGGCAGATCTTGCCCTTGAGGCCCAGGCGCTCGCCGTAGGTGGGCAGGATCAGCTCGATGGCCGCGGTGTTGAAGCCGATGCCATGGTTGAGCGACTGCACCTGGTGGCGTTCGTAGATGCCGCGGATCGCCATCATCGCCATCAGCACGTGCACCGGCTTGATGTGGCGCGGATCGCGGGTGAACAGCGGCTCGATATAGAAGGGCCGATCGGCCACCACCACGAAATCCACCCAGTCCGCCGGGATGTCGACTCGCGGCAATTCGGACACGTCGTCCACCAGCTGGTTGACCTGGACGATGACGATGCCGTCGCTGAAGGCCGCCGGCTCGATCAGCGCCGGGCTGTCCTCGGTGCTGGGGCCGGTGTAGATGTTGCCGGCGCGATCGGCCATGAAGCCGGCGCTGAGCACCACCTTGGGGATCAGGTCCACCAGCAGGCGGGCATAGAGTTCGATGTAGGTGTGGATGGCGCCGACTTCCAGCAGGCCGTCCTCCAGCAGCTGGCTGATCCTCAGGCTCTGGGTGCCGGCAAAGGAGAAGTCCAGCTTGCGGGCGATGCCGCGCTCGAACAGGTCCAGGTGCTCGGCGCGACCGACGCTGGGCATGATCATGTGCAGGTCGTGCAGCCGGGCCGGATCGACCTGGGCGAGGCTGCGGGAGAGGAAGTCGGCCTGCTTCTGGTTGTTGCCTTCCAGCACCACCCGGTCGCCGGGGGCCAGCAGCTGTTCCAGGGCCGCGACGATGGAGGCGGTGGGCAGCACCTTGCCATCGGCCAGCGTGGCCACCCGGTCCAGGCGCTGCTGCTTGTCGCTGCGGCGCCTGGCGATCCGAGCCGGTGGGGAGGATGTCGTTGTCATTGGGGTCTCCACGAATCACCTGTCGTGGAGTCACCCTAGACCTCGACTGCCGGGCGTTCAATCAACCTGAGGACGGAATCGTTACGCTGAAGTTAACGATTCCGTTGATCTCAGGTGCCTGCGACCGGCTCAGGTCTTGTCGACCGGGGTGAAGACCGTGGTGGTCTTGGAGAACCAGCTGGTGGGGGTCACGTCGACATTGGCGTTGTCGAATCTCAGGCTGTTCTGCACCTGCTTGAGCGTCAGGTTGGCCTGCCAGTATTGCTCGTGGCCCAGCTCCTGGTTGGCCCTGTGCACCAGGTCCAGGGTTTCCTGGGCCGGCAGTACCGCGGTCGAGTAGTCCACTTCGACCCCGGCCACCTTGAGGATCGCGCCGGCGCCCTGGGTGTCGCCCTGCTGGATCTTGGCGTTGGCCTGGGCCACGGCCTGATTCTTGGCCGGGGTGGCGACATAGTCGTCACGCAGCGCCATACCGCTCCAGATCGGCAGCCAGGACGTGGCCTTGGCGTCCTGCGCGGAGACCTGCATGAGTTTGCCGTCCTGGCCCCGCAGGTCCCTGGCCGACTTGAGATAGGCGGTCTTGTCGGTCTGGGCCGTTTGCAGGGCGCTCTCGGCGGCGCCCAGCTGCTGCCTGGCCTGATCGACGTGACCTTCGAAGAGATCCTGACGCGCGGCGATCACGTCCCTGAAAACCGATTGGCCCTGCTGGGAAATCGCCGGCAGGGTGGCGACCTGCTGGGTGGCGACATCGGGCCGGGTGTCGGCCAGGGCGGCGGTGGAAAACACCGAGGCGATGCTCAGGACGAGGAGGCTCTTGGCGATACGACGATTGAGGTTCATGTGCTTCTCCCGGAGACGAAAGTGACTGGAACCGCGGGGTATCGGGCAGGGCTGCGGGATACCTTGGGGTTAGTGTCGATCCGGTGAGCTTAACGATCGCTTAGCAGACTATCGGTAGGTGTAATCCGATGTGTCGGACGCTGAAACGGAAACAGCGCCCGCCCCGGAGATTCCGGAGCGGGCGCTGCTGGCGGGCTGGGGCGCCTCAGCGCACCAGGCAGGGCTTCTTGTTATCGAAGGTCCAGTTAGGCGAGAGGAATTGCATGGCCATGGCGTCGTCCCGCGCGCCCAGGCCCTTGGTCTTGTACAGCTCGTGGGCGCGGGCGAGGGCGTCCAGATCCAGCTCCACGCCCAGGCCACCCTGCTGCGGCACCGCGACCAGGCCGCCCTTGATCTCCAGCGGCTGGCGGGTGAGGCGTTGACCATCCTGCCAGATCCAGTGGGTATCGATGGCGGTGATCTTGCCCGGCGCCGCGGAGGCGACGTGGGTGAACATGGCCAGGGAGATGTCGAAGTGGTTGTTGGAGTGCGAACCCCAGGTCAGGCCCCAGTCGTTGCACATCTGCGCCACCCGCACCGAGCCCTGCATGGTCCAGAAGTGCGGATCGGCCAGGGGGATGTCCACCGATTGCAGCTGGATGGCGTGACCCATCTGGCGCCAGTCGGTGGCGATCATGTTGGTGGCGGTGGGCAGGCCGGTGGCGCGGCGGAATTCAGCCATCACCTCGCGTCCGGAATAGCCGTTTTCGGCGCCACAGGGGTCCTCGGCATAGGCCAGCACCTGGTGCTGGTCGCGGCACAGGCGGATGGCTTCCTTGAGCGACCAGGCGCCATTGGGGTCCAGGGTCACGCGCGCCTCGGGGAAGCGCTCGGCCAGGGCGGTGACCGCCTCGATCTCGGCATCGCCGCTGAGCACGCCTCCCTTGAGCTTGAAGTCCTTGAAACCGTAGCGGTCATAGGCGGCCTCGGCCAGGCGCACCACGGTCTCGGGGCTCAGGGCCTCTTCGTTGCGCACGCGGAACCAGGCGTCGTCGCTCTCGGCTTCGCTGCGGTAGTCCAGCGTGGTCTTGTTGCGGTCGCCGACATAGAACAGGTAGCCGAGCATCTCCACGGCATCGCGTTGCTGGCCTTCGCCGAGCAGGGCGGCGACCGGCACCTCCAGGTGCTGACCGAGCAGGTCGAGCAGGGCGGCTTCGATGGCGGTCACCGCGTGGATGGTGACGCGCAGGTCGAAGGTCTGCAGGCCGCGGCCACTGGCATCACGCCCGGCGAAGGCCTGGCGGACCTGGCCGAGGATGCGCTGGTACTGGCCCAGCGGCTGGCCGATGAGGAACTGGCGGGCGTCTTCCAGCGTCTGGCGGATGGTCTCGCCGCCGGGCACCTCGCCGACGCCGGTGCGACCGGCGTTGTCCTTGAGGATCAGCACGTTGCGGGTGAAGTAGGGGCCGTGTGCGCCGCTGAGGTTGAGCAGCATGCTGTCCTGGCCGGCGACGGGTACGACTTCCAGCGAGGTGACCACCGGGGTGCCGGTGTGCAGGGCAGGCGTGGCGTTGAATTGCGTCATGGTCGGGCTCCTTGGTGATCAGCGAGGGGTTTCAGCGGCGAGCGGGGCTTCGGCGGGCGGCGTGGGCACACCGCGCAACTCGACACGCTTGATCTCGCCGACGACGAACAGGTAACTGATGGCGGCCACCAGGGCGTTGGCACCGACGAACACCAGGGCCATCTTGAACGAGCCGGTGGCGGCGATGATGTAGCCGATGATGATCGGGGTGGTGATGGAGGACAGGTTGCCGATGGTGTTGAACAGGCCACCGGAGAGGCCGGCGATCTGCTTGGGCGAGGTGTCGGAAACCACCGCCCAGCCCAGGGCGCCGATGCCCTTGCCGAAGAAGGCCATGGCCATGAAGCCCACCACCATCCAGTCGGCGTCGACGTAGTTGCAGAGGATCATGCTCATCGACAGCAGCATGCCGGCGACGATGGGGGTCTTGCGCGCCACGCTCAGGCTGCTGCCGCGGCGCAGCAGGTAGTCGGAGATCACCCCGCCGAGCACGCCGCCGATGAAGCCGCAGATGGCCGGCAAGGAGGCGATGATGCCGGCCTTGAGGATGGTCATGCCGCGTTCCTGCACCAGGTAGACGGGGAACCAGGTGAGGAAGAAGTAGGTGAGGGCGTTGATGCAGAACTGGCCCAGGTAGATGCCGGCCATCATGCGATTGGTCAGCAGCTGGCCGATGTAGCTCCACTTCGGGCCTTCGCTCTTCTTGCCGGGAGTGTCCAGGTCGACCAGGCCGCCGTTGCTGGCGATGTAATCGATCTCGGCGGCATTGGCGCGGGGATGTTCGCGGGGACTGTAGATCACCGCCAGCCAGACCGCCGAGAAGGCGATACCCAGGGCGCCCATCACCACGAAGACGTGCTGCCAGCCGAAGTGGTAGACGATCCAGCCCATCAGCGGCGCGAACAGCACGGTGGCGAAGTACTGCGCCGAGTTGAAGATGGCCGAGGCGGTGCCGCGCTCCTTGGTGGGGAACCAGGCGGCGACGATGCGGGCGTTGCCGGGGAAGGAGGGCGCTTCGGCCAGGCCGACCATGAATCTCAGGGCGAACAGCAGGAATACCGCGGTGCCGATGCCGAATTCACCGATGTAGCCTTGCAGCATGGTGAACACCGACCAGGTGAAGATGCTTGCCGCATAGACCTTCTTCGAACCGAAGCGATCAAGCAGCCAGCCGCCGGGGATCTGGCCGAGCACATAGGCCCAACCGAAGGCGGAGAAGATGAAGCCGAGGGAGACGGCACTGATGCCGAGGTCTTTTTGCAGGGCGGAGCCGGCGATGGAAATGGTGGCGCGGTCGGCGTAGTTGATCGTGGTCACGATGAACAGCATGAACAGGATCAGATAGCGGACGCGCGTCTGCTTGGTTTCGTGCATGGAGAGTTCCCACTGATTTGTTTTTGTGTGCGGGCTGACATCGTGTAGCGGGCTTAGGTTGTAAGTCGTCTGACAACGATAGCGCTATCATTAAACAGATAACGCTATCATTCAACCGCTAAATCTGTGGCCGCGTACAAAAAATCCGCTAGGAGCTCTGGCGCTCGATCAGGGCGAAACCGGTATCGAGATTCACCGCGGTGCGTTCGCCCGCGAGACGGTCGAGCAGCGCCTGGGCGACACTCTGGCCCATGGCGTCGGCATTGACGCTGACCGTGGACAGCGCCGGGGTGGCAAAGCGGCCATTGCTGGTGTCGCCGAAGCCGACCACCGCCAGTTGCGCGGGGATGCGCAGGCCCCGGCTGCTGGCCTCGGCGACCACGCCCAGGGCCAGGGTGTCGGAGCTGCACAGCACCAGGTCCGGCGGCTCGGGGCGTTCCAGCAGGCGCGCCAGGCCGATCCGGCCGACTTCCCAGGTGGCGGGCAGCGGCAGCACTTCCATGGGCAGTTCGGGGACGCCCAGCGCCACCAGGCGGGCCTGCAGGGCCAGGTTGCGGCGCATGGCGCGGGGATCGTCCACCGAGATCACCCCGAAGCGGCGATAGCCACGGGCGACGAAGTGCTCCGCCAGGGCGACGCCGACCTGCTCGTGGGAAAAGCCCACCTGCATGTCCAGGGCCTCGGCGCTCAGGTCCCAGGCTTCCACCACCGGGATGTTCAGCGCCGCCAGCCGTGCGCGACTGGCCGGGGTGTGCAGGGTGCCGGTGAGGACGATGCCATCGGGGCGGCGGCCGAGGATGGCTTCCAGCAATTCCTCTTCCTTTTCCGGCGAATAGCCGGTGGGACCGATCAGCGCCTGGTAGCCCGCCTCGGTGAGGCGATCCATGATCGCCTGCACCACGGTGGCATAGATGGAATTGGCGATGGTGGGCAGGAGGATGGCTACCAGCCGGCTCTTGCTGGAGGCGAGGCTGCCTGCCAGCAGATTGGGCACGTAGCCCAGTTCCTTGACCACGGCCAGGACATGCTCGCGGGTGGCGGCGCTCACCAGGCTCGGTCGGTGCAGAGCCCGGGACACGGTAATGGGCGACACCCCGGCGGCGAGGGCGACCTCGCGCACGGTGAGGGGCAGCTCGGTGGTGCCATCGAGCTGGGCGAGTTCGCGTCGGGACTTCCTGGCCAAAGCGGGTCCTTGGGTGAGAGAGGCCGCCATTATGGGAGCAAGCCCCGGCTGTTGCCATGGGCGCCTGCCGGCGCCCCTGCTAGTCGACCGCCCGCGCTGCCCGGGCGCGGCCGACCCGCGACTGATTGGATCGACCCAGCAGGGCGGAGACGTCCTGGCCGGCCTCGACCAGTCGGTCGAGGTCGACGTCGGTCGCCAGGCCCAGGCCGTCCAGCAGATAGACCAGGTCCTCGCTGGCGACATTGCCGCTGGCGCCCTGGGCATAGGGACAGCCGCCCAGCCCGGCGACGGAGCTGTCGAACACCGCGATGCCTTCGAGCAGGCTGGCATAGACGTTGGCCAGGGCCTGGCCATAGGTGTCGTGGAAATGCCCGGCCAGTTGGCTGAGCGGCACCTCCCGTCCCAGCCGCTGCCAGAGCGCCCGGGTGCGGCCCGGGGTGCCGACGCCGATGGTGTCGCCCAGGGAGACCTCGGCGCAGCCCAGTTCCAGCAGTTCGCGGGTCACGCTGGCCACCTGGTCCGGGGCGATCGCGCCGTCGTAGGGGCAGCCCAGCACGCAGGACACATAGCCGCGCACCCGGATGCCCGCCGCCCGCGCGCCCTCGACCACGGGCACGAAGCGCGCCAGGCTCTCGGCGATGGAGCAGTTGATGTTGCGCTGGGAGAAGCCCTCCGAGGCGGCGGCGAAGACGGCGATTTCGTCCACCCCCGCCGCCAGGGCGGCTTCGAAACCTTTCAGGTTGGGTACCAGTACCGAACGGACCACACCCGGCGGCCGCCCGAGTCCCGCCAGCACCTCGGCGGTCCCGGCCATCTGCGGCACCCAGCGGGGCGAGACGAAGCTGCCCACCTCCAGATGCTGCACGCCGCTGGCGATCAGCGTCTTGCACAGCTGGATGCGCTCGGCGATGCCCAGCGCCTGGGGCTCGTTCTGCAGGCCATCGCGGGGGCCGACCTCGACCAGCCGTACCCGGGTCGGCAAGGTATCGCTCATGACGCCGACTCCTCCAGCTCCACCAGCGGCGCGCCCTCGGCCACCAGTTCGCCAGGGCTGCAGAACAGCGCGGCGACGATCCCGGCGCGGGGGGCGCGGATGCTGTGCTCCATCTTCATCGCCTCCAGTACCACCAGCGGGGTACCGGCTTCCACGGCATCGCCGACGGCCACCGGTACGGCGACCACGCTGGCGTTCATCGGCGCGGTGAGCCCGCCGGCGTCCGCCTGCCGCGCCACCTCGGCCAGCGGATCGGCCCAGGTGACGGCTTCGAGGCGGTTCTGCCACTCGATAAACAGCGTTTGCCCACGGCGATGGAGGTGTGTGCTCTGACGGATGCCCTCGGCCTGCCAGTGGAGGCGATCACCATTCAGCTCGACCGCCGCCGAACCGGGCAGGGCGACGGCGCGCACCTCTCCGCGACAGGCCAGGCGTAGCGAGACAAGTGATGGCCCACCTAGGCGCCAGCCCTGGCGGGACGCCCAGGGTGACGTGGGATCGGCAGGGGTGGGCAGCGTCGCCAGCCAGGCCTGGCCCGCCAAAGTCCAGAAGGCGTCGGTCAGCTCTTCGGGTGCGGGCAGCAAGGCCGCCTGGTGACGCTCGATGAAACCGGTGTCCAGTTCCGCCGCGGCAAAGGCCGGATGGGCGAGCAGGCGCTGCAGGAAGGTGAGGTTGGTGGCGAAGCCGCCCACCGCGGTGTCGTCGAGCATGGCCAGCAAGCGCTTGCGCGCCTGTTCGCGGTTGTCGCCCCAGGCGATCAGCTTGGCCAGCATGGGATCGTAGAAGGGCGACACCTCGTCGCCTTCCTCCACGCCGCTGTCCACCCGCCGCCCCGGACCGGCCGCCGGCTCGCGATAGAGCTGCAGGGTGCCCGAGGCCGGCAGGAAGCCCTGGTCGGTGTCCTCGGCATAGAGCCGCACCTCGATGGCATGGCCGTGCAGCGGCACCTGGGCCTGGGTGAGGGGCAGGGGTTCGCCAGCGGCCACGCGCAGCTGCCAGGCCACCAGATCCAGGCCGGTGATGGCCTCGGTGACCGGGTGCTCCACCTGCAACCGGGTGTTCATCTCCATGAAGAAGAAGTCGCCGCGGGCGTCGAGCAGGAATTCCACGGTGCCGGCGCCGATGTAGCCGATGGCCTGGGCCGCCTGCACCGCCGCCTCGCCCATGGCCCGGCGCGTTTCGGGCGTGAGACCCGGCGCGGGGGCTTCCTCGATCACCTTCTGGTGGCGGCGCTGGATGGAGCAGTCGCGTTCGTTGAGATAGAGGCAGTGGCCGTGCCCGTCGGCGAAGACCTGGATCTCCACGTGGCGCGGTTGCAGCACGTATTTCTCCACCAGCATCCGCGCATCGCCGAAGGCCGAGACCGCTTCGCGCTGGGCCGAGGCGAGGCCTTCGGCCAGATCGGCTTCGCGCTCGACGATCTTCATGCCCTTGCCGCCGCCGCCAGCGGTGGCCTTGAGCAGGACCGGATAGCCGATGCGCGCCGCGGCGTCGCGAAAGCTGGCCAGGGACTGGTCCTCGCCGTGATACCCCGGCACCAGGGGCACTCGGGCGTCGGTCATCAGCGCCTTGGCCGCGGACTTGCTGCCCATGGCGCGGATCGCCGCCGCGGGTGGCCCGACGAAGACCAGCCCGGCCGCGGCCACCGCCTCGGCGAAGGCGGCGTTCTCGGAGAGAAAGCCGTAGCCGGGATGGATCGCCTGGGCGCCGGTGGCCAGGGCGGCGGCGATGATGCGCTCGCCCAGCAGATAGCTGTCGGCCGGCTTGGTCCCGCCCAGGTCCACCGCCTGGTCGGCCTGGCGCACGTGGCGGGTGCCGGCATCGATGGCGCTGTGCACGGCGACGGTGCCCAGGCCGAGGGCCTTGGCGGTGCGCATCACCCGGCAGGCGATCTCGCCGCGATTGGCGACCAGCAGACGGTCGAAGGTCATGGGGCGGTCTCCTGCCAGGCGGGGCGACGTTTCTCCAGAAAGGCCTGCAGGCCTTCCTGGGCTTCGGGGGTGACGCGCACGGCGGCGATCAGGCTCTCGGTGAAGGAGCGCACCTCGGCACTGGGTGTGCCTTCGCCAGCGCCGTCCAGCAGCCGCTTGCAGGCCCGCAACGCCTGGGGGCCGTTGTCCAGCAGCCGGGCGATCCAGGCCTCGACCAGGGCTTCCAGGTCGGCGGCCGCGGCGGTCTCGGCCACCAGGCCCAGCTCGGCGGCGCGTTCGCCGGAAAAGCGCTCGGCGCCGAGCATGTAGCGCCGCGCCGCCCGCTTGCCCAGGGCGCGGATCACGAAGGGGCCGATGACCGCCGGCACCAGGCCGATGCGCACCTCCGACAGGCAGAAGGTGGCGTCACAGGCGGCCAGGGCCAGGTCGCAGCAGCTGACCAGGCCCACGGCGCCGCCAAAGGCCGCGCCCTGGACCACCGCAAGGGTAGGCAGTGGCAGGGCCTGCAGGCGATACATCACCTCGGCCAGCCGCTCGCTGTCGGCGCGGTTGGCGGCGGCGTCCAGATTGGCCGAGGCCTGCATCCAGGCCAGGTCGGCGCCGGCGCAGAAGTGCCGCCCCCGACCGCGCAGCAGCAGGAAGCGCAGTTCCTGATCGCTGGCGATCTCGGCCAGCACGGTGCCCAGCTCGGCGATCAGCTGCGCATCCAGGGCATTGTGGCGATCCGGACGGTCGAGCCAGAGGGTGGCGAAGCCGCGCGGATCGCGGATCAGTTCCAGGGTGTGGAAGTCAGTCATGGCCTACATCCGGAAGATGCCGAAGGTCGTCGGCTCGAGCGGGGCGTTGAGACTGGCCGACAGGGCCAGGGCGAGCACCTCGCGGGTCTGGGCCGGGTCGATCACCCCGTCATCCCACAACCGCGCGCTGGAATAGTGGGCATGGGCCTGGCGCTCGTACTGCTCGACGATGGGGCCCTTGATGCGCGCCGCCTCTTCGTCGTCGAAGGCTTCGCCGGCCCGTTCGGCCTGCTCGCGCTTGACCTGCACCAGCACCCCGGCCGCCTGCTCGGCGCCCATCACGCCGATGCGCGCGTTGGGCCACATCCACAGGAAGCGTGGATCGTAGGCGCGACCGCACATGCCGTAGTTGCCGGCGCCAAAGCTGCCACCGATGATCACGGTGAACTTGGGCACCCGGGCGCAGGCCACCGCAGTCACCAGCTTGGCGCCGTGCTTGGCGATGCCGCCTTCTTCATATTTCTTGCCGACCATGAAGCCGGTGATGTTCTGCAGGAACAGCAGCGGGATGCGTCTCTGGCAGGCCAGTTCTATGAAGTGCGCGCCTTTCTGCGCCGATTCGGCGAAGAGGATGCCGTTGTTGCCGAGGATGGCCACCGGATGGCCGTGCAGATGAGCAAAGCCGCAGACCAAAGTGGTCCCGAACTGTGCTTTGAATTCATCGAAGACGCTGCCGTCCACCAGCCGCGCGATCACCTCGCGCACCTCCAGCGGCTGCTTGGGATCGACCGGGACCAGGCCGTGCAGCTCCTCGGCCGGATACAGCGGTGCGCTGGGCGTCTTCAGTTGCAGTTCGCCCAGCTTGCGCCAGTTGAGGTTGGCGATGCAGCGCCGCGCCAGGGCCAGGGCATGGGCGTCGTTCTCGGCGTAGTGGTCAGCCACGCCGGAGGTACGGCAGTGGACATCGGCGCCGCCCAGTTCCTCGGCGCTGACCACCTCGCCGGTGGCGGCCTTCACCAGTGGCGGGCCGGCGAGAAAGATGGTGGCCTGCTGGCGCACCATGATGGTCTCGTCGCTCATGGCCGGCACATAGGCGCCGCCGGCGGTGCAGGAGCCCATGACCACGGCGATCTGCGGGATGCCCTGGGCGCTCATGGTCGCCTGGTTGAAGAAGATCCGCCCGAAGTGCTCGCGGTCGGGGAAGACGTCTTCCTGGCGCGGCAGGTTGGCGCCGCCGGAGTCCACCAGATAGAGGCAGGGCAGGCGATTCTGCAGGGCGATGGCCTGGGCGCGCAGGTGCTTTTTCACCGTCAGCGGATAGTAGGAGCCGCCTTTCACGGTGGCGTCGTTGGCGATGATCATGCACTCGACGCCCTCGATGCGGCCGATGCCGGCCACCATCCCGGCGGCGGGTACCTCTTCCTCGTAGACATCGAGGGCGGCCAGGGCGCCGATCTCCAGGAAGGGCGAGCCCGGGTCCAGCAGGAGATCGATGCGTTGGCGGGGCAGCAGCTTGCCGCGCGCGGTATGGCGCGCCTGGGCCTTGGCCCCGCCGCCTTCGCGGATGCGCGCCAGCAGCCCTTCGAGCCGGGCCAGTTGCGCGGCCATGGCGGCGGCGTTGCGCTGGTAGTCCGGGGTGCGCCGGTTCAGCGTGGAGGTCAGCACGGTCATGAAGGCGTCCTCACCGGGTTTCGTTGAACAGCTCGCGGCCGATCAGCATGCGGCGAATCTCGCTGGTGCCGGCGCCGATCTCGTAGAGCTTGGCGTCGCGCAGCAGGCGGCCGGTGGGGTATTCGTTGATATAGCCGTTGCCACCCAGGATCTGGATGGCTTCCAGGGCCATCTGGGTAGCCTTCTCGGCGGTATAGAGGATCACCCCGGCAGCGTCCTTGCGGGTGGTCTCGCCGCGGTCGCAGGCCTGGGCCACCGCATAGAGATAGGCGCGGCTGGCGGCGAGGCCGGTGTAGAGGTCGGCTACCTTGCCCTGGATCAGCTGGAATTCGCCGATGCTCTGGCCGAATTGCTTGCGGTCATGGACGTAGGGCAGGACCACGTCCAGGCAGGCCTGCATGATGCCCACCGGGCCGCTGGCGAGGACCACGCGCTCGTAGTCTAGGCCGCTCATCAGCACCCTGACCCCGCCGTTGACCTGGCCCAGCACGTTTTCCTCCGGCACCTCCACGTCGTCGAAGAACAGCTCGCAAGTGTTGGAGCCGCGCATGCCCAGCTTGTCGAACTTGCTGCCGCGGCTGAAACCGGTCCAGTCCCGCTCGACGATGAAGGCGGTGATGCCATGGGCAGCCTTTTCCGGCTCGGTCTTGGCATAGATGACATAGGTATGGGCATCGGGCCCGTTGGTGATCCAGGTCTTACTGCCGTTGAGCACGAAGCGATCGCCGCGGCGGTCGGCGCGCAGCTTCATGGAGACCACGTCCGAGCCGGCATTGGGTTCGCTCATGGCCAGGGCGCCAATGTGCTCGCCGCTGACCAGCCGGGGCAGGTAGCGCGCCTTCTGCTCGGCGCTGCCGTTGCGATGGATCTGGTTGACACAGAGATTGGAGTGGGCGCCATAGGACAGGGCGACCGAGGCGGAGCCGCGGCTGATCTCCTCCATGGCCACCGCATGGGCCAGGTAGCCGAGCCCTGCGCCGCCGTATTCCTCGCCCACGGTGATGCCGAGCAACCCGAGGTCGCCAAAGGTGCGCCACAAATCCATGGGAAAGCTGTTGCTGGCATCGATCTCGCCCGCGCGCGGTGCTACCTCGCGGGCGACCAGGGTGCGCACCTGATCGCGCAGCAGACCGAGGGTCTCGCCCAGGGCGAAGTTGAGACTCGGGTAGCTCATGGGGTCACCTGTTGTTGGGATTGTCGGGTGAGAGCGGTCAGCCGATCGGGCGCGCATGGGGCGGCCACCCGATACGGCGCGGAGCTGAAAGAAACAGGACGGGACAGCGCTGATGGCCAGGCGCGAGCGTGGCGCGCAGTCGGACGCTGGAAAACCGTCGGGCAGGGCGGCCGACGGCAGGGCAAGGGGGCGCACGGAGCGCGGCTGCGGAACGCGGGCGCCAGGGCGCGCATGGTCCGTCCTCCTGTTCATTATTCTTGTCATGGCGACCGCGAGAGGAAGGCGGCGCGCCTGTGCCTCTGAGTCTAGGAGAGGAAATGCGCTATCGTGAAACGATAAAAATAGAATCCAGGTATTGGAAAATCAGATGGCATTGCTCAAGGATATTTCCATGCGGCAGCTGCGCTACTTCGTCGCCGCCGCCGAGAACAGCCAGTTTTCCCTGGCCGCCAACGCGGTCAACGTCAGCCAGTCGGCGGTCACCACGGCGGTCAGCCAGCTGGAGGCACTGCTCGCCGTGCGGCTGTTCGAACGCCTGCCCCACGGCGTCAAGCTCACGGCCGAGGGTCACCAGTTCTATCACCATGCCCGGCACATCCTCGACACCCTACAGGACGCTGTCAGCCAGCCGCTGTTCCAGAGCCATGCCCTGACCGGCCAGGCGCGCGTCGGTGCCTCCTATGCGGTGCTCGGCTACTACCTGCCGACCTTGCTGGCGCGCTTCAAGCGCAGCTATCCGCAGATCGATATCGACCTGCGCGACATGGACCGGCCCAGCATCGAAGCCGGCATCACCGATGGCACCCTGGAGCTGGGGCTCACCGTCATCTCCAACGTCGACGCCGCCCAGCCCTTCGAACGTCATCTGCTGATGCGCTCGCCGCGCCAGCTCTGGCTGCCCAGCGCCCATCCGCTGCTGGCAGCGGAGCGCGTCACCCTGGCCGACATCTCTCCCTATCCCTACATCCTCGCCACGGTGGACGAAGGGGAGACCTCGACCCTGCGCTACTGGCACGCGGCGGGTCTTGCACCCAACGTGGTGTTCAAGACCTCGTCCATGGAGTCCCTGCGCGGCCTGGTCGCCCACGGCTTCGGCGTGACCATCCTCTCCGACATGCTCTATCGCGGCTGGTCGCTGGAAGGCCGCAAGCTGGAAGCCCGGCCGGTGGCCGACGCCATCCCGCCCATGGAGCTGGGCCTGATCTGGAGTCCCGAAGACCGCCTGGGGGCCGGTGCCCAGGCGTTTCGCCAGTTCCTGGTGTCGGCGAGTGGCGAGGCCCATGAACGTTAGGCGCACCCCGCAACAGGGCTTCCGCCGGACCGGATGAACGTGGCGCTGGCGGGGACGAAGGACGATGTCTTGAATGTCGGTTGGTATACCATAATCCATCTATTGAGCGGTTCAGCCGTGGCTTGCCAAGAGCCTCGCTTCGATAAGGAGATGCGTATGCGCACCTGGTTCAAGGATCTGAAGACGACCCTCAAGCTGGCCCTGGGTTTTGGCAGCGTCCTGCTGCTGACGCTGGCCATCGCCGCGACCGGGTGGAGCACCATCGGCCTGCTGGCGCGCAGCGGCGACCGCCTGGCGGCCATCGGTGAACTCACCGAGGCGGCGAAGGACCTGGGCATCGCCCGGCAGGCCTATGCCCAGGCGGTCGGCGAAGCCGTGGCCCAGCCGGTGACGGCGCGCCTGGACGCCTTGCGCGAGCAGCAGGCGGCATTGCAGCGGCTGGGCCTCGACGCCGCCAGCCAGCGCCTGCTCGACGCGCAGAGCGAATTGGCCGCTGCCTATGCGCAGACCTTCGCCGCTCAGGTCAGCGCCTACCAGCGGCGCGGTGAAGCGGCGACCTTGCTCGGCACCCGTGCCGACGAAGCGTTGCAGGGCGTGGGTGAGATCGAGCAGAACCTGGCTACCAGTGAGGCACCCGAACTCTATCCCGGCCAGCGACTCGGCCAATTCCGGGCCATCGGCGTACTGGAGCGCCGCCTGCGCGAGGTGAGGTACAGCCTGCAGCGCTACCTGCTCGGTGGCGATCCCGCCCAGGAGGCCAAGGCGAGTGCCGACATGACGGCCACGGTCGCCGAACTGCAACGCCGTCTGGCCAGTGCCTCCAGCCGCGACGCGCCCATTCTGCGGCGGGCCGAAGAGGCACTGCTGCATTACCAGGATTCCATCGGCACCTTCCAGCAGGCCAACCAGCAGGCCGCCCAGGCCGCCGAGGCACTGCGCGGGCTGGAAGATCGCCTGCTCGACACCGGGCGCCAGCTGGTGCGCCAGACCATCGTCCAGCGCGAGGCGGCCAGCGAGCAGGCCTATCGCTGGCTGGCGCTGATCAGCGTCCTGGCGTTGCTGGCCGGTCTGCTGGCCGGCTGGCTCATCACCCGCCAACTGATGCAGCCGCTGCGCGCCTCGCTGCTGCAGGCCCGGCGCATCGCCGGTGGTGATCTGTCGTCCGTGCCGCCGGTGACGCGGCGGGACGAACTCGGTCAGTTGCAGGCCAGCATGGGCGAGATGACCGCCGGCTTGCGCGAGCTGGTCGGCCAGGTCCGGGAGAGCACCACGCAGCTGCAAGGCGCGGCTCAGGGGCTCACCGGCAGCGCCGAGCGGACGCGTGACGGAGTGGAACGCCAGGGCCAGGAAACTCGCCTGGTGGCTACCGCCATCGTGCAGTTGACCGCCAGTGCCCAGGAGGTGGCCACCCATGCCGAAATGGCGTCGCAGACCTCTCGGCAGGTCGAGCGCGCGGCGGACGACGGCGATGCACGGGTACGCCAGGCGATCACCGCGGTTGACGCGCTGGTCCAGGAGATGGTGCAGGCCGCCACGGCGATGGATGCGCTGTTGCGCGAGAGCGAGCGTATCGGCACGGTCACCGGGGTCATCAAGGCGGTCGCCGAGCAGACCAACCTGCTGGCGCTCAACGCGGCCATCGAAGCGGCCCGCGCCGGGGAGGCTGGACGTGGCTTCGCGGTGGTGGCCGACGAGGTGCGCAATCTGGCTCGTAGCACCCAGCAGTCGGTCACCGAGATCGAGCGCAGCGTCGCCGATCTGCGTGGCCGCGCCGCCCAGGCCGCGGCGCGCATGGACGCCAGTCGTTCGCAGACCGGCCAGGCGGTGACCCTGATCCAGCACGCTGGCGAGGCGCTGCAACTCATTGGCAGCCAGGTCACGAGCATGCAGGCGATGAATCTGCAGATCGCGGCGGCCGCCGAAGAGCAGAGCCGGGTCGCCGGTGAGGTGGGGCAGAGCGTCGCCGTCGTCGAGGCCCTGGCGGAAGCCAGTGTCAGTTCCAGCCAGGAGATGTCCGCGGCCAGCGCGGAACTGGGACAGCTGGGCGCGGAATTGACCGCCCGGATCAGTCGCTTCCGCCTGTAGGCACGTCAAAGGCCGCGGCCATCCACAGGGGCGGATGAGGGTCGCCTGGCGAAGGCGGCCGCGGCGCGCGCGCTCCTCGCGAACGTCAGTGCGGGTCCTGGCCTTCGTCAACCCGCTGCCGGCGATCCGGCGTGCCGCGCGCGCCCGGGTCGGGACGCGCGAGGTGGGTCATGCAGGGAGGAACGCCGCGCGCTGGGAGGTGAGGCCGCTGACCTGGCCGGTCGGATCGCGCTCGGCGGGTAACGAAGGCAGGGCGGCGATTCGCGCTGCCCTGCAGGGCCCTCAGTGCGCGGCGGCCTTGCTCAGGTCGGCTTCGTTCCACTCGGTATAGACGCAGGCATCGCTGGCCGCCCAGCGCAGCCGTACCACCTGTCCAGGCTGCAGGCCCTGGGCATGGGCCAGCGACTTGACCATCAACTGGGCGCCCCCCGCGGTCTGCAGCATGCAACTCTGGCTCTCGCCCAGGAACAGTGCCTCGCCGACCCGTGCCGGGATCTCGTTCCAGCCCGCCGGCATGGGCAGGGTCGCGGCCTGTTCGGTAGTCAGCAGCTGCAGCTTTTCCGGCCGCAGCATCAGCAGCAACGCCTGTTCCGGTCTGACGCCGGCGGTCGGGCGCATCGCCAGCTCCTGACCCTCGAAGGTGCAATGGGCCTGGGCCCGGGCGGTCACCTTGAGGAAGTTGGAGTTGCCGAGGAAGGCCGCGACGAAGGCATTCGGCGGATTCTGGTAGAGGTCGTAGCCACTGCCAAGGCCGACGATGCGCCCGTGACTGAAGATGGCGATGCGCTGCGACAGCCGCAGGGCTTCTTCCTGGTCGTGGGTCACGTAGACGATGGTGATCCCCAGGCGCCGGTGCAGCTGGCGCAGTTCGTCCTGCAGGTCTTCGCGCAGCTTCTTGTCCAGGGCACCGAGGGGTTCGTCCATCAGTAGGATGCGCGGTTCATAGACCAGCGCCCGGGCGATGGCCACCCGCTGCTGCTGGCCGCCGGAGAGCTGCGCCGGCCGCCGATGGGCGAAGGCGTCGAGCTGCACCAGGCGCAGCATCGCGTCGACCCGCTGGTTGCGCTCGGCCGCGCCGACCTTGCGGATGTCCAGGGGGAAACCGATGTTGTCGCGCACCGAGAGATGCGGAAACAGCGAATAGCGCTGGAACACCATGCCGATGTCGCGCTGGTGCGGCGGCACCCGCAGCAGCGAGCGACCGGCGACGCTGATGGCGCCGGAGCTGGGGGTCTCGAAGCCGGCCAGCATCGACAGGGTGGTGGACTTGCCGGAACCGCTGGAGCCGAGGAAGGTGAGGAATTCACCCTCCTGGATGTCCAGCGTGAGATCGTCAACGGCGGTGAAGTCGCCGTAGTGCTTGTTGAGGTTCTGCAGGCGGACCAGCGGGGCCGCGGGGGTGTGGTTCTGGAGTACGGCGCTCATGGCAGGCTCCGGGAGCTCAGCGTGGAAGGGGTTGGCGGCGGCGCAGCAGGGCAGCCGCGAGCATCACCAGCAGGGAAAGGCCGATCAGCACGGTGGAGGCCACGGCGATCACCGGCGTCAGGTCCTGGCGCAGGGTCGCCCACATCTTCACCGGCAGGGTCTGCAGGTTGGGGCTGGCCATCATCACGCTCAGCACCACCTCGTCCCAGGACACCAGGAAGGCGAACAGCGCCCCGGCGAACACCCCCGGCCAGATGCCGGGCAGGGTCACCCGGTAGATCGCCTGCAGGCGCGAGGCACCGCAGATCACCGCGGCATCCTCGATGGACTGATCGAACAGCTTGAGCGAATTGATGACGGCGATCAGCGCGAAGGGCAGGGCGACGATCACGTGGCTGACCACGAAGGCCAGCAGGGTGCCGGTGTAGCCCAGACGCAGGAACAGCGCATAGATGGCCACGGCGATCACCACCAGCGGTACGATCATCGGCAGGGTGAAGACCGCATAGAGCGTCTTGCGCCCGGGAAATTTGCCGCGTACCAGGGCGAAGGCGCAGGGTACCGCCAGGGCCACCGAGACCAGGGTGGTCAGCAGCGCCACCTTGAGGCTCGCCAGTGCCGCCTGCATCCATTCCGGGTTGGCGAAGAATTGCTGGTACCACTTCAGCGTCCAGCCCGGTGGCGGGAAGACCAGCCACTGGGAGGAGCCGAACGACAGCAGCACGATGAAGACGATGGGCAGCAGGAGCACCGCGGCGATGGCGCCGGTGACCAGCAGCAGGCCACCGCGCAGCCGCCAGCCGAGGGCACTGGGAGTGAGCAGCATGGGGTTACCTCGCGTTCTGGGGGTCGACCGGGGATTCCGGTTGCAGCCTGAGATAGAGGGCGAACAGCACCAGGGCGATGACGATGAGCAACGCCGCGGCGGCGCTGGCCAGACCCCAGTTGAGGAAGGACTGCACCTGCTGGATGATGAATTCCGGCAGCATCATGTTCTGCGCCCCACCCAGCAGCGCCGGGGTCACGTAGTAGCCGAGCGACATGACGAACACCATCAGCGCACCCGAGCCCAGGCCCGAACGGCACATCGGCAGAAACACCTTGCGGAAGTTGGTCCAGGGACTGGCGCCGCAGATGGCGCCGGCCTGCAGCACCATGGGGTCCATGGCCTGCAGGGTCGCCTGCAAGGGCAGCACGATGAAGGGGATCATGATGTAGGTCATGCCGATCACCACCCCGGTCAGGTTGTTGACCATGGCCAAGGGCTCGTCGATCAGCCCCAGCGCCATGAGCAGCTTGTTGATCACGCCCGAACCCTGCAGCAGCACCAGCCAGGCGTAGGTGCGGGCCAGCAGGCTGGTCCACATCGACAGCAGCACGATGTTGAACAGCCAGCGGCCCCAGCCGCGTGGCATCAGGGTAATGGTCCAGGCCAGCGGAAAGCCGATCAGCACGCTGAAGAGGGTCACCAGCGCGGCGACGCCGAAGGTGTTGAGCAAGACCTGGGCATAGGCACCGTTGGCGAACAGCGTCTGGTAGTTGCCGAGGCCCGGCACGGGTTCGAGGAACCCGCGCAGCAGCAGACCGATCAACGGCACCAGGAAGAACAGCCCGAGGAACAGCAGGGCAGGGACGAGGTGACTCGCCCCCTTCCAGCGTACGGCGCGTTCACCCCGGGTCCGCGCCGGGTCGCTCAGCGGACGCGGGGTACCCTTGGCGGAGCCGAGCACCGCCCGGCTGGAGCTGGAGGCGGACATGTCATTTCACCAGCCATTCGTTCCAGCGGCTGGCGATCTCGCCGCCATGCTGGGCCCAGTAGGCGAAGTCCAGGGTGACCTGCTCGCTGCCGTAGGCGGTGGGCAGATTCTTGGCCAGGTCCGGGGTCAGCTTGGCGACGCTGTCGACGTTGACCGGCGCGTAGGCGGTGAGGTTGGCGAACTCGGCCTGGCCGCGGGCACCGCTGGCCTCGGCGAGAAATTTCATCGCCGCCTCCTTGTTCTTCGCGCCCTTGGGCACCACCAGCATGTCGGCCATGACCAGATTCTGCTTCCAGCTCACGCCCACTGGCGCGCCGTCCTGCTGCAGGGCATAGACCCGGCCGTTCCAGAACTGCCCCAGGGTCGCTTCGCCAGAGGCGAGCAGCTGCTGCGACTGGGCGCCGCCGCCCCACCAGACGATGTCCTTCTTGATGGTGTCGAGCTTCTTGAAGGCGCGATCCAGGTCCAGCGGATAGAGCTTGTCCTTGGGCACCCCATCGGCCAGCAGGGCCAGTTCCAGCACGCCGGGGCTCGGCCATTTGTAGAGCGCCCGCTTGCCGGGATAGGTGGTGGTGTCGAACAGCGCCGACCAGTCCTGTGGCTGCTTGCTGCCCAGCTTGCCCTGGTTGTAGCCGAGCACGAAGGAGAAGAAGAAGGAGCCCACGGCATGGTCATTGACGAAGCGCGGATCGATCTTGCTGCGGTCGATGGTCTTGAAGTCCAGCGGCTCCAGCAGGCCCTGCTGGGCGGCGCGCAGGGCGAAGTCCGCCTCCACGTCGACCACGTCCCATTGCACATTGCCACTTTGCACCATGGCCTGCAGCTTGCCGTAGTCGGTGGGACCGTCCTGCACTACCTGGATGCCGGTCTGCTGGGTGAAGGGGCCGGCCCAGGCCTTCTTCTGAGCGTCCTGGGTAGTGCCGCCCCAGCTGGTGAAGTTGAGGCTTTCCGCCTGGGCCTGGACGCCCAGGGTAGCGAGCAGGCCGGCGACGACCACGGATACGACTTTGCGCTTCAGCAACATCTTGATGCCCTCTCTGTTATTGGATCGACGCGGCAGGGATGCCTCGTCCGTTCTAAGAGCAGTGCGGCCAGGGGCCAGAATAGGGAGGCCTTGGACTTGTTCTATCGAGCCCGTCTGTTACAGGCCTTGGCGTAATCCGATATTATGGTATTCCAAACTTTTTGCAAGCTTGCCAAAGGCCTCTGAAAGGCGCTTCAGCCAGGGAACGGCAGGGTCTCGACAATCTCCAGTTCGTACCCGGTCAGGCCGGCATAGCGCAGCGGCAGACCCAGGTGACGGATGCGCCCGACGCCTAGGTCTTGCAGGATTTGCGCCCCGGTGCCTACCTCGGCATAGATGCGCGACTGGGAGCGCTCGAACAGGCGCTTGGGTTGGGTCAGCGAGGGCACCCGGGCCAGCAGTGCCTGGGAGGATTCATGGTTGGCGAGCACCACCACGATGCCGTGGCCTTCCTGGGCGACCCGCTCCAGCGCGGCCCACAGGGTCCAGCTCGGCGGACCGCTGTATTCGGCGCCGACCAGGTCGCGCAACGGGTCCAGGGCATGGACGCGGACCAGGGTAGGGGTCTCGCGGTCGATGTCGCCCATCACCATGGCCAGGTGGACGCCGCCCTCGATACGATCTTCGTAGGTCAGCAGGCGGAAGGTACCGTGCACCGTCGGCAATTCGCTCTCGCCGATGCGGGCGACGGTGTGTTCATGGCGCAGTCGGTAATGGATGAGGTCGGCGATGGTGCCCAGCTTGATGCCGTGGCGCTCGCCGAAGCGCTCCAGGTCCGGTCGGCGGGCCATGCTGCCGTCGTCGTTCATCACCTCGACGATCACGGCCGAAGGATCCCGACCGGCCAGCCGTGCCAGGTCGCACCCGGCCTCGGTATGGCCGGCGCGGGTCAGCACGCCGCCGTCGCGAGCGCGCAGGGGAAAGATGTGGCCGGGCTGGACCAGATCGCGCGGGGTGGCATCCGGCGCCACCGCAGCCTCGATGGTGCGCGCTCGGTCCGCCGCCGAGATACCGGTGGTGACGCCGGTCGCCGCCTCGATGGAAACGGTGAAGGCGGTGCCGTGGACGGTGCCGTTGTCGTTGACCATCTGCATCAGGTTGAGCTGGCGGCAGCGTTCTTCGGTCAGCGTCAGGCAGATCAGGCCGCGGGCTTCACGCGCCATGAAGCTGATCGCCGCCGGGGTGCAGGCATCGG
>NZ_WHOV01000144.1:0-11235 GCF_009765395.1 Pseudomonas sp. BAV 4579
GACCCAGACACGGGGCACCTACACCACCGAGCGGCGCGATACCCTCTGGGAAGTGGCGGCGCGCAATCGCCCGGCCGCCAGCGTTACCGTCGACCAGACCATGCTGGCGATCCAGGATCTGAATCCCGACGCCTTCATCGATCGCAACATCAACCTGATGAAGAGCGGCCAGGTGCTGCGCCTGCCCGATCAGGCCCAGGCCGGAACGCGTCCTCAACGCGAGGCGGTGGCCGAGATCGCCCGCCAGACCCGTGCCTGGAAGCAGGGCGGCGACAGCGCACCCGCTGGTACGCCGCGCCGGCAGGTGGATGCTTCCGCCCAGCCGAGTGGCAACGAGGCCGCGACGCCTGCCGCGCCCAAGGACAATCTCAAGCTGCTCTCCGGTCAGCCTGCCGGCCGCGCGGGCGAATCCGCCGGTGGCAAGGGCGGCGACCAGTCCCTGGCCGATCGCCTGGCGGTGACCCAGGAAAGCCTGGACACCACCCGCCGCGAGAACGAAGAACTCAAGAGTCGTCTGGGCGATCTGCAATCGCAGCTCGACAAGCTGCAGAAGATCATGCAGCTCAAGGACGCCCAGCTGGCGCGGATGCAGGCCAACATGGCCAATCCCCAGGCCGCGGGTCAGCCGGCCCAGCTGCCGGCGACGCCCGAAGCGGCGGCTCCGGTGACGCCTGCGCCGGCCGAGAACACCCCCGCACCCACGCCCCAGGAACCGACCGCCGCCGCGCCGGTCGCGCCAGTCGACGCCTCTGCACCTGCTACCCCGCCGCCGGGCAGTGAGGCCGGCACCGGCTCGGCGCCGCCCGCGGCCAGCGAGCCCAAGGTCATCCCGGTCACGCCAAGCACCCCGGCGACCGAGCCGACCGAGGCCACCAACAGTTTCCTCGACGAGATCCTCAGCAATCCGCTCTGGCTCGGCATCATCGGCGGCAGCGCCTTGCTGGCCCTGCTGGTCCTGCTGATGATCAACTCGCGCCGCAACGCGGTGAAGGAGGCCGAGCGCGAGCGCGACGCCGAAGCCGCGCGCACGGACACCGTGTTCGACGCCGATCCGGAACTGGGTGATCACCATGCCCTCGCCGGGCTGGAGCTGAACCAGGGCAGCCAGGACGCGGCGCGTGACGCCGACGCCCAGGACGATGCCCTGGGTCAGGCCGACATCTACATGGCCTATGGCCGCTTCAGCCAGGCGGCCGAGGTGCTCAAGAAGGCCAGCGACCAGGAACCCCATCGCGCCGATCTGCGCCTCAAGCTCATGGAAGTCTATGCCGAGATGGGCGACAAGGACGGCTTCCAGCGCGAAGAACGCGAACTCAAGGAGATCGGCGGCGCCCAGCCGGCGGTGGAGCACCTGAAGTCGCGCTACCCGGCCATGGCTACCGTCGCGGTCGCCTCGGCTGCGGTCGGGGCCGCCGCGCTGGCCGCCGCCCACGAACTGAGCGAGGAGCAATCGCGCAACCAGGGCTTCACGGCCACCGAGGACAGCCAGGACTTCGATCTGTCCCTGGATGACTTCGGCAGCGAGGATACCCAGGGCCATCAGCCTGCCGGTTCGGCGGAGGAACCCCTGTTCGGCGAAGCCTTCGCCGATGCTCAGGCCAAAACGGCCGACCCGCGCGACGATTTCGACTTCGATCTCAATTTCGATGCCGAACCCGCTGCCACGGCTGCGGCGACTCCAGCTGCCAAGGACGATGACTTCGCTCTGGACTTCAGCGAATTCGAGCGGCAGGGCGACCTGGCGCACGACGAGCCGACCGCGGGTTCCAGTGCGGCTTCGGCCTTCGACGAGCCCCTAGATGCGCCCACGCCGCCGGCGGCCGACGCCGAGCTGCCCGCAAGTTTCGACCTCTCCGACTTCGACGACGAGCAACCGGCGCCCAAGCGCGAAAGCGACGAGGAATTCGCCGCCCGCCTGCAGGAGGCCTCGCGCCAGTTCGATGCGGAGACCACCAGTGGCACGGCGGGTAGCGACGGTCTGGACGACTTCGACTTCCTGTCCGGCGAAGACGAAACCGCCACCAAGCTGGATCTGGCGCGCGCCTACATCGACATGGGCGATCCGGAAGGCGCCCGGGACATCCTCGACGAGGTGATTGCCGAGGGGAATGCCGGGCAGCAGCAGGAAGCCCGGGAGATCATCGCCCAGCTCAGCTAAGGCTGGCCGGACTTGGCAGAGGAGGGGAGGCGCTATAAGCTGCCTCCCCTTTTTTTTGCCTGGCCGTCGTCTTGGATTTTCTAGACCCCACGATCATCGTTCCGCCGCAGCGCATCGCCCTGGGCGTCGAATACAAGGGCGCCCGCTATCGCGGCTGGCAGCGCCAGCAGCCGGGTGTGCGCTCCGTGCAGGAGACCCTGGAAGACGCCCTCTCCGAGGTCGCTGCGGCGCCCATCGCGCTGCATTGCGCCGGGCGTACCGATTGCGGGGTGCATGCCACCGGCCAGGTGGTGCATTTCGAGTCACCCGTCGCCCGGCCGCTCAAGGCCTGGGTGATGGGCACCAACGCCAATCTGCCGTCGGATATCAGCGTGACCTGGGTCAAGCCGGTCAGCAACGAATTCCATGCCCGCTTCAGCGCCATGGCGCGGCGCTACCGCTATGTGATCTACAACGATCCCATCCGACCCGCGCACCTGGCGGAGGAGGTCACCTGGAATCACCGTCCGCTGCGGATCGAGCCGATGCGCGAGGCGGCCCAGGTGCTGCTCGGTACCCACGATTTCACCTCCTTCCGAGCCAAGGCCTGCCAGGCCAAGTCGGCGATCAAGACCATCCACCACCTGCGTCTCTGGCAGAGCGGACGGCTGATCGTCCTCGATATCCGCGCCAATGCCTTCCTGCACCACATGGTGCGCAACATCGCCGGGGTGCTGATGGCGGTGGGCTGTGGCGAGCGGCCGGTGGAGTGGGTGAGCGAGGTCCTGGCTGCGCGTGAGCGGCGTCTGGGGGGCGTCACCGCCCATCCCTATGGCCTCTACCTGGTGGACGCCGAGTATCCCGAGAGCACGCCCGTGCCGAAGCGGCCGCTGGGTCCGCTGTTCCTGGGGCATATCCCCGAGCTGGATGACCCCCAAGGCTGACGCTGCGCGGGTGGTCTGCTAACATCCATCGATTTGGAACGAGGTCATTCCGGTTTGGCTAACGTTCGAGTGAAGATCTGCGGGATCACCCGGGTCGAGGATGCATTGGCCGCGGCGGCTGCCGGCGCCGATGCCATCGGCCTGGTGTTCTATGCGCGCAGCCCGCGGGCGGTCAGCGCTGCCCAGGCCCGCCAGATCGTGGCGGCCCTGCCGCCCTTCGTGACCAGTGTCGGGCTGTTCGTCGATGCCTCGCCCTGCGAGATCGAGGAGACGCTGGACGCCGTGCCCCTGGACCTCCTGCAATTCCATGGCGACGAGTCACCGGCGCAGTGCGCCCGTTACCGCCGTCCCTACATCAAGGCCCTGCGCATGCGCGAGGACATCGACCTCGCCGTCGTCGCCCGGGACTATGCCGGCGCCCGCGGGCTGCTGCTCGACACCTATGTCGCCGGCGTGCCCGGGGGCACCGGCCAGGCCTTCGACTGGACCCGGGTGCCGCAGGACCTGTCGCTGCCACTGATCGTGGCGGGTGGGCTGGACGCGGATAACGTGGCCACGGCCATCGCCGCGTCCCGGCCCTTTGGGGTGGACGTGAGTGGCGGCGTGGAGCAGGCCAAGGGCATCAAGGATGCCGCCGAGATCGCCCGATTCGTGGCGGCCGTGCGGGGTGCGCCAACCGCCTGATGTGACCCTCGTCGGGTGGTTGCCGTCCACACCTGCGACATATTCAAGCAGACCCGCCCCGGGTGGGTCTGACGTCCGGCTCCCCGGGAGCCGGCATGTGACAAGAGGGTAGCGGCCCGGGATACAGCGGGCGCTGCCGAACCTATTACAGATGCTCAAGGAAGGCGTGGCCCAGGCCACGCTGGGAGCCCATGCAAGTGGAGAGAGATGCATGAGCAATTGGCTGGTCGACAAACTGATTCCTTCCATCATGCGGTCCGAGGTGAAGCGCAGTTCGGTGCCGGAAGGTCTTTGGCACAAGTGTCCGGCCTGCGAAGCGGTCCTCTACCGTCCGGAGCTGGAAAAGAATCTGGACGTGTGCCTCAAGTGCGGTCACCACATGCGCATCAACGCGCGACGCCGCCTGGACATCTTCCTCGACGCCGAGGGTCGTGAAGAGCTGGGTACCGAGCTGGAGCCGGTGGATCGCCTAAAATTCCGCGACAGCAAGAAGTACAAGGACCGTTTCACCGCGGCGCAAAAGGAAACCGGCGAAAAAGACGCGCTGATTTCCATGCGCGGCACCCTCAAGGGCATGCCGGTGGCGGTCTGCGCCTTCGAATTTTCCTTCATGGGCGGCTCCATGGGTGCTGTGGTCGGCGAGCGTTTCGTCCGCGCGGCCAATGTGGCCCTGGAAGAGCGCTGCCCGTTGATCTGCTTCTCCGCCTCGGGCGGTGCGCGGATGCAGGAAGCCCTGATCTCCCTGATGCAGATGGCCAAGACCTCCGCAGTGCTGGCGCGTCTGCGCGAAGAGGGCATTCCCTTCATCTCGGTGCTGACCGATCCGGTCTATGGTGGTGTCTCCGCCAGTCTGGCGATGCTGGGCGACGTCATTGTCGCCGAACCCAAGGCGCTGATCGGCTTCGCCGGTCCGCGCGTGATCGAGCAGACCGTGCGCGAAAAGCTGCCGGAAGGCTTCCAGCGCAGCGAGTTCCTGCTGGATCACGGCGCCGTCGACCTCATCGTCTCGCGTAAGGAATTGCGTGATCGCCTGGCGCGTCTGCTGGCGACCTTCCAGCACCAGCCGGTCCCGGCGGCCTGATGGCTTCGCGCAGCCTCGCGCAATGGCTGGCCTATCTCGAGCAGCTGCATCCGTCGGCGATCGACATGGGCCTGGACCGGGTGCGCGAGGTCGCGCAGCGGCTGGGCCTGACCCGGCCGGCGCCGCGGGTGGTGACCGTGACCGGTACCAACGGCAAGGGCTCAACCTGCGCCTTTCTCGCCAGCCTGCTGCGCGCGAGCGGCCAGCGGGTCGGCGTCTATGCCTCGCCGCACCTGGTGCGCTACAACGAGCGCGTCGACGTGGACGGCACCCTCGCCAGCGATAGCGATCTCTGCACCGCCTTCGCTGCCGTGGAAGCCGCCCGCGGCGAGATCAGCCTGACCTATTTCGAAGTGGGTACCCTGGCCGCCTTCTGGCTGTTCGAGCGTGCCCGGCTGGATGTCGCCGTCCTCGAGGTCGGTCTGGGCGGACGCCTGGATGCGGTCAACCTGATCGATGCCGATCTGGCGCTGGTCACCAGCATCGGCCTGGATCACGCCGAATGGCTGGGCGATACCCGCGACAGCGTCGCCGTGGAAAAGGCTGGGATCTTCCGCGACGGCAAGCCGGCCCTCTGTGGCGATCTGGATCCCCCTGCGCCGCTGATCGACGCCGCCGAGCGCCTGGGCGCGCCCTTGCTGCTGCGCGGTGAAGCCTTCGATCTGCGCATCGAGAGCGCCGGCTGGTTCTGGCGCGGGCGCGATGCCCAGGGCAACGACCTGACGCTGCCGGGCCTGCCGCTGCTCGATCTGCCCATGGAAAATGCCGCCCTGGCCTTGCAGGCCTACGCGTTACTCGAACAACCCTGGCTGCCGCAGCAGATCGCGGCAGCGCTCCAGGCCACGCGCATGACCGGACGGCTCGATCGGCGCCAGGTCGAGCGGGCCGGGCAGAGGCGCAGCGTCCTGCTGGACGTGGCCCATAATCCCCATGCCGCCGAATACCTGGGCCGCCGCCTGGCGATGAAGCCGGTCGCCGGCGTACGGCGCGCGGTGTTTGGCGTCCTGGCCGACAAGGACCTGGACGGCATCCTGGCGCCCCTGGAAAGCCTGTTCGCCAGCTGGGCAGTGGCGAGTCTGCCGACCCCGCGCAGTCGCGACGGTGGCGAGGTGGCCGCTATCCTGCAGGCACAGGGTGCCCGGGCCGAGGCCCATGCCTCGCTGCTGGCCGCCTTCGAGGCGCAACTGGCCGCCAGTGCGGCTGACGACGAGGTGGTGGTGTTCGGCTCCTTCTACAGTGTCGCCGAGGTCCTCGCGCAGCTCTCTTCCCCATCCGAATCCGCGGAGGCATAACCCATGCTCAAGCAAAGAGTCATCGGTGCTCTGGTGCTGCTGGCGCTGATCATCATCTTCGTCCCCATGCTCTTCAATCGTCAGGACGATGCCCGCAAGGTAGCGGTCGAAGCGCCGGCCCAGCCGGCCGCACCCACGGTGCCCAGTACCGAGGTGCAGCCGGTGCAGACGCCCGAGGCACCGCCGGTGGTGGTGGTGCCGGACGAGCCGGCCAAGCCGCTCGGCAAGCCGCAGACGCCGATCGCCGGCACTTCCGGCCAGGCGCCGACGCAGAATGCGCCGGCGAGCCCCGCGCCGGCGCCATCCCAGCCTGCCGCGCCGGTCGCCAAGGCGCCGGCCGCCAGCGCACCCGTCGCCAGCGCTCCGGCGGCACCTGCGGCGGCCCCGGCACCCGCGGCCAAGCCGGATTCGCGCCTGGGCGCGGCCAATCTGCCCAACAGCTGGTCGGTCCAGCTCGCCAGCCTGTCGTCGCGGCCCAGCGCCGATGCCCTGCAGGCCAAGCTGCGCAGCCAGGGCTACAACGCCTATGTAAGGACCGCCGACGGCATGAACCGGGTCTTCGTCGGGCCGGTGATAGAGCGCGCCGAGGCGGATCGCCTGCGCGACCAGCTCAACAAGCAGAATGGCGTCAAGGGCTTTGTCGTCCGCTTTCAGCCGGAGCGCGGTTAACCCGGTCACAAGGCTCTGCTAGAATGCAGGGCCTTTTTGTAAGTGGACCTTGCCGTGGGCTTCACCTGGGTGGACTGGGCGATCGTCGCCGTTGTCATCGTTTCCTGCCTGATCAGTCTCAGGCGCGGCTTCGTCAAGGAAGCGTTGTCACTGGCCACCTGGATCGTGGCCGGTGGCGTGGCCTGGGTCTTCGGCGGGGCTCTGTCCAATTACCTGGTCGACTATATTCAGGTGCCGTCCGGGCGGGTGATCGCCGCCTGTGTCATTCTCTTCGTGCTGACGCTGCTCGTCGGCGCCCTGGTGAGCTTCTTGCTTGGCGAATTGATCCGCGTCACCGGCTTGTCGGGCACCGATCGCTTTCTCGGCATGGCCTTTGGCGCCGCCCGCGGTGCGTTGCTGATCACCGTGGCGGTGGGGCTGCTGAGTCTGGGGCCGGTCCAGCAGGACGGCTGGTGGCAGCAGTCGGTGCTGGTTCCACATTTTCTCCTGGTGGCCGATTGGTCGAAGAATCTGTTGTTGGGCTTTGCCGGCCAATGGCTGGGCGCGACGCCCATGCCCAGTCTGCAATTGCTGCCACAGCTGGGGCCCAAGGCTCCTTGAACGATTTTCCAGGCCTCGCACTGCCGGGGTCATCCTGCGATGGTTCGCCGTCGCATCACTTGAAACAGTGGGGTCGCGTCGCATGTGTGGCATCGTAGGTATCGTGGGCAAGACGAACGTCAACCAGTCGTTATACGACGCGCTCACCGTCCTTCAACATCGCGGTCAGGATGCCGCCGGTATCGTCACCAGCCTGGACGGTAAACTCTTCCTGCGTAAAGACAACGGCCTGGTCCGCGACGTCTTCCAGCAGCGGCACATGCAGCACCTGGTCGGCCGCATGGGCATCGGCCATGTGCGCTACCCCACGGCCGGCAGCTCCAGCTCCGCCGAGGCGCAGCCGTTCTATGTCAACTCGCCCTATGGCATCACCCTCGCGCACAACGGCAACCTGACCAACGTCGAGCAGCTGTCCCGCGAGATCTACGAATCCGATCTGCGCCACGTCAACACCAATTCCGATTCCGAGGTGCTGCTCAACGTCTTCGCTCACGAGCTGGCGGTGCGCAACAAGCTGCAGCCGACCGAGGACGACGTCTTCGCCGCGGTCTCCGAGGTCCATGAGCGCTGCCGTGGCGGCTACGCCGTGGTAGCCATGGTGACGGGCTACGGCATCGTCGGCTTCCGCGATCCCAACGCCATCCGGCCCATCGTCTTCGGCCAGCGTCACACCGAATACGGCGTGGAATACATGATCGCCTCAGAGAGCGTCGCCCTCGACGTGCTCGGCTTCACCCTGATCCGCGACCTGGAACCGGGCGAAGCGGTGTACATCACCGAAGACGGCCGGCTCTACACCCGTCAGTGCGCGCAGAATCCGCAGTACGCGCCCTGCATCTTCGAGCACGTCTACCTGGCCCGCCCGGATTCCATCATCGACGGCATCTCGGTCTACAAGGCCCGCCTGCGCATGGGCGAGAAGCTCGCCGAGAAGATCCAGCGCGAGCGGCCCGAGCACGACATCGACGTGGTCATCCCGATTCCGGATACCAGCCGCACCGCGGCCCTGGAGCTGGCCAACCACCTGGGCGTCAAGTTCCGCGAGGGCTTCGTCAAGAATCGCTACATCGGTCGGACCTTCATCATGCCCGGCCAGGCCGCGCGCAAGAAGTCGGTGCGCCAGAAGCTCAACGCCATCGAACTGGAATTCCGCGGCAAGAACGTGATGCTGGTGGACGACTCCATCGTCCGCGGCACCACCTGCAAGCAGATCATCCAGATGGCCCGCGAAGCCGGCGCCAAGAAGGTCTATTTCTGCTCGGCGGCTCCGGCGGTGCGCTTCCCCAACGTCTATGGCATCGACATGCCCAGCGTGCACGAGCTGATCGCCCACGGCCGCACCACCGAGGAAGTCGGCGAGCTGATCGGCGCCGACTGGCTGATCTACCAGGACCTGCATGACCTGCAGGAAGCCGTGCGCACCCGCAAGGCACCCAAGGTCGAGCAGTTCGACTGCGCGGTGTTCGATGGCGAGTACATCACCGGCGACGTCGATGCCGCCTATCTGAATCGGATCGAGCAGGCGCGCAACGACGCGGCCAAGGTCAAGCACAAGGCCGTCAGCGCCATCATCGATCTCTACAACGACTAAGGAGCTGCACATGAGCCAAGACTGGGATGCCGGACGCCTGGACAGTGATCTCGAGGGCGCGGCCTTCGAGACCTTGGCGGTGCGGGCAGGGCAGCAGCGCTCGCCGGAAGGCGAGCATGGCGAAGCCCTGTTCCTGACCAGCAGCTACGTGTTCCGGACCGCCGCGGATGCCGCGGCGCGCTTCGCCGGCGAGGTGCCGGGCAACGTCTATTCGCGCTACACCAATCCCACGGTGCGTACCTTCGAGACCCGCATCGCGGCCCTCGAAGGGGCCGAGCAGGCGGTGGCCACCGCCTCGGGCATGTCCGCCATCCTGGCCATGGTCATGAGTCTGTGCAGCGCCGGCGACCACGTGCTGGTCTCGCGCAGCGTGTTCGGCTCGACCATCAGCCTGTTCGAGAAGTACTTCAAGCGCTTCGGCATCGAGGTGGACTATCCACCGCTGGCCGACCTGGACGCCTGGCAGGCGGCCTGCAAGCCCAATACCCGGCTGTTCTTCGTCGAGTCGCCGTCCAATCCCCTGGCCGAGCTGGTGGACATCGCCGCCCTGGCCGAGATCGCCCATGACCGGGGCGCGCTGCTGGCGGTCGACAACTGCTTTTGCACCCCGGCGCTGCAGAAGCCGCTGGCGCTGGGTGCCGACATCGTCATCCATTCGGCGACCAAGTACATCGATGGTCAGGGCCGGGGCATGGGCGGCGTGGTCGCCGGCCGTGCCGAGCAGATGAAGGAAGTGGTGGGTTTCCTGCGTACCGCCGGTCCGACCCTGAGCCCCTTCAATGCCTGGCTGTTCCTCAAGGGCCTGGAGACGTTGAAGATCCGTATGCAGGCGCACAGCCAGACCGCACTGGAGCTGGCGCGCTGGCTGGAAGGCCAGCCCGGCGTCGAGCGGGTCCACTACGCCGGCCTGGAAAGCCATCCGCAGCATGGGCTGGCGTGCCGCCAGCAGAGCGCCTTCGGCGCCGTGGTGAGCTTCGAGGTCGCCGGTGGTCGTGACGCTGCCTGGCGCTTCATCGATGCCACCCGGATGATCTCCATCACCACCAACCTGGGTGATACCAAGACCACCATCGCCCACCCGGCGACGACCTCGCACGGGCGGCTGTCGCCGGCCGAGCGTGCCAACGCCGGGATCCGCGACAGCCTGATCCGTATCGCCGTGGGTCTCGAAGACCTGGGTGATCTGCGCCAGGACCTGGCCCGCGGACTGGCGGCCCTATGAGTCTGACGTTCGCGCCGGTGGAATTGCGCGTCGCCCTGGTCACCGGCGCGGCGCGTGGGATCGGGCTGGGCATCGCCGCCTGGCTGGTAGCCGAAGGCTGGCGGGTAGTGGTGGCCGACATCGAGCAGGAGCGCGGCGCCAAGGTGGCCGCCGCCCTTGGCGACCGCGCCTGGTTCGTCGCCCTGGACGTGGCTGACGAGAGTCAGGTGGAGTCCGCCGTCGCCCAGGTGATCGGTCAGTTCGGGCGGCTGGATGCCCTGGTCAACAATGCCGGTCTCGCCACTGCCCAGGGCCAGCCGCTGGAAAGCCTGGCACTGGCCGAATGGCGCAGGGTGCTCGGGGTGAATCTGGACGGCCCCATGCTGCTGGCCAAGCATTGCGCACCCTATCTGCGCGAGCAGCAGGGCGCCATCGTCAACATCGCCTCGACCCGTGCCCAGCAGTCCGAGCCCCATGGCGAGGCTTATGCCGCGAGCAAGGGCGGGCTGCTGGCCCTGACCCACGCCCTGGCCATCAGCCTGGGTCCGGAAGTGCGGGTGAATGCGCTCGCTCCGGGCTGGATCGATGCGCGCGATGCCCATGTCCGCGAGGCCGAGCCGCTGTCCGCCACCGACCACGAGCAGCATCCGGTCGGGCGGGTAGGGACGGTGGAAGATGTCGCGGCCTGCGTGGCCTGGCTGCTGAGTGGCAACGCCGGTTTCATCAGCGGTGAGGCCATCACCCTGGACGGCGGCATGACCCGCAAGATGATCTACCGGGAATAGCGCCCACTGGAAAATAAAATTGGAAAAATCCTTGACGGATCAAGGGGCTACGAGGAGAATGCGCGTCACCCGAAGGGGATGGCTGATTAGCTCAGCTGGGAGAGCACCTGCATCACACGCAGGGGGTCGGCGGTTCGATCCCGTCATCAGCCACCAAACTCTTCGGGAAGTGTTCCGCAAGGTACACGCAATGCGCGGCGGTAGTTCAGTCGGTTAGAATACCGGCCTGTCACGCCGGGGGTCGCGGGTTC
>NZ_WHOV01000145.1:0-11041 GCF_009765395.1 Pseudomonas sp. BAV 4579
GGGTGGGGAGTTTCGGCGCGGATCTGCAGGTAAGAAGACGCCGGACCGGATGACCGGTCCGGCGTCTGCGGCATCACGCCGGCTGGTCGAGTTGCAGCACGCGGGTGGTGCGCTCGCGCACTTCTCGCAGCAGCTCCGGTTCTTCCGCCAGCTTGTGGCCGAAGGCCGGGAACATGGTGCGCAGCTTGGCCTGCCACTCTGCGCTCTGATAACGGCTGGGGAAGCAGCGCTCGACCAGGGTCAGCATGATGGACACCGAGGTGGAAGCGCCCGGGGAGGCGCCCAGCAGGGCGGCGATGGTGCCGTCGCCGGAGGCGACGATCTCGGTACCGAACTGCAGGACACCGCCTTTCTGCGGATCCTTCTTGATGATCTGCACCCGCTGGCCGGCCACTTCCAGGCGCCAGTCCTGCTTGCGCACGGCGGGGTAGAAGGCGCGCAATTCCTCGACGCGCTGGTCGAAGGACTGCAGCACCTGGCCGACCAGGTAGCGGGTCAGCGGCATGTTGTCCCGCGCCACGGCGAGCATGGGGCCGATGTTGCCCGACTTGATCGACTTGGGCAGGTCGAGGAAGGAACCGCGCTTGAGGAACTTGGTGGTGAATCCGGCGAAGGGTCCGAACAGCAGCGACTTCTTGCCATCCACCACCCGGGTGTCCAGGTGCGGGACCGACATCGGCGGCGAATTGACCCCGGCCAGGCCGTAGACCTTGGCCTGGTGGCGCTCGACGATGTGCGGATCGTCGCAACGCAGCCACTGGCCGCTCACTGGGAAACCGCCATAGCCGGCGCCTTCGGGGATGCCCGACTTCTGCAGCAGCGGCAGGGCCGCGCCACCGGCGCCGAGAAAGACGAACTTGGCGATCAGCGTCCGGGTGGCACCCGAACGACTGTCCTCGATGGTCAGGCGCCAGCGCTGGTCGGCCTCGCGGGTCAGGTCCACCACCTTCTGGTTGTAACGGACCTGGGTGCCGGGGCGGGTCTGCAGGTGACCCAGCAGGCTCATGGTCAGGGCGCCGAAGTTGACATCGGTCCCCCCGGCCACATGGGTCGCCGCCACGGCTTCGGTGGCCGGCCGGCCTTCCATCACCAGCGGCATCCACTCGCGCAGCTTGGCGTGATCCTCGGAATACTCCATGCCGTCGAAGCAGGCGTGGTCCTTGAGGGCTTCATAGCGCTTGCGCAGGAAGGCGATGTCCTTGGCGCCATGCACGAAGGACATGTGCGGCACCGGGCTGATGAAGGCGCGCGGCGAACCGAAGTGGCCTTCCTCGACCAGGTAGGACCAGAATTGCCTGGAGGCCTCGAACATGCCGTTGATGCCGAGGGCCTTGGTGACGTCGATGCTGCCGTCCGCCTTTTCGGGCGTGTAGTTCAACTCGCAGAGGGCCGCATGGCCGGTTCCGGCGTTGTTCCAGGGGTTGGAACTCTCCGCCGCGCCTACGTCCAGCAGTTCGAGTACCTCGACGGTACTCGTTGGCTCCAGCTCCTTGAGCATGACCGCCAGGGTCGCGCTCATGATTCCCGCGCCGACGAAAACGAAATCCGACTCTTCGTTACCACTGTGCATTCATCGTACTCCTGAGACAGTGTCTCGCTTTACACCTGAGGGAGAGCGGGCGTCGGAGCCCGACCTCGAATTGGGCGACCCCGAGCTGGCCGCGAACGGACAGGCAGGGGTGGGCAACCGGTAGGGCATGGCAGTCAGTTGCGACAGCGGCCGTCCGGCAATGTTCTGATTTATTGAGTGGGGGCCAAGCGTCCTGGCGGTCCGGCGGAGGCCGGTGCCAGGTGGGGCGATCAGGATGCGACAGGGAACCCGTCGAGCGTGCCGGAAGGGGGCGCTACGTGTTACGAGACGTGGCAGGAGACCCCTGGTCTCCCGGCGCAAACGATAGGTGATGATCGCGGCGATCCTGGTCGAGTACCCGTTTCGGTGCGAAATGATACCTAGGGTAACTGCTTAGGGCACCCTCTATTTTGTTCGTGTAGTGGGTGGCGCGACCCACTACACGAACCCTGGGGTCAGCCGTTGATGCCCTGACTGCGCAGGTAGTCGTCGTAGCTGCCACTGAAATCGACCACGCCGGTCTCGCTCATGTCGAGGATGCGGGTCGCCAGGGACGAGACGAATTCGCGGTCGTGGCTGACGAAGATCAGGGTGCCCGGATAGTTTTCCAGCGCCAGGTTCAGCGCCTCGATGGATTCCATGTCCAGGTGGTTGGTGGGCTCGTCCATCACCAGCACGTTGGGCTTCTTCAGGATCAGCTTGCCGAACAGCATGCGCCCCTGTTCACCGCCGGAGATGACCTTGATCGACTTCTGGATGTCGTCGCTGGAGAACAGCATGCGACCCAGGGTACCGCGTACCATCTGCTCGCCGCCCTGCGTCCATTGGCCCATCCACTCGAACAGGGTGGCATCGTCGGCGAAGTCCTCGGCATGGTCCTGGGCGAAGTAGCCCACGTCGGCGCTGTCGGTCCACTTCACTTCACCGCTCTGGGGGGGCATCTCGCCCACCAGGGTGCGCAGCAGGGTGGTCTTGCCAATGCCGTTGGGACCGATGATGGCGACCCGCTCGCCGGCTTCGATCTGCAGACCCAGGCGCTTGAACAGCGGGGTGCCGTCGAAGCCCTGGGTGACGTTTTCCAGGGTCACCGCCTGGCGGTGCAGCTTCTTGTTCTGCTCGAAGCGGATGAAGGGGCTGACGCGGCTGGACGGCTTGACCTCGTCCAGCTGGATCTTGTCGATCTGGCGCGCCCGGCTGGTGGCCTGCTTGGCCTTGGAGGCGTTGGCCGAAAAGCGGCTGACGAATTGCTGCAGCTCGGCGATCTGGGCCTTCTTCTTGGCATTGTCCGACAGCAGGCGCTCGCGCGCCTGGGTGGCGGCGGTCATGTACTCGTCGTAGTTGCCCGGGAACAGGCGCAGTTCGCCGTAATCCAGGTCGGCCATGTGGGTGCAGACACTGTTCAGGAAGTGACGATCGTGGGAAATGATGATCATGGCGCTGTTGCGCGCGACCAGGATGCCTTCCAGCCAGCGGATGGTGTTGATGTCCAGGTGGTTGGTCGGTTCGTCGAGCAGCAGCAGTTCCGGATCGGAAAACAGTGCCTGAGCCAGCAGCACGCGCAGCTTCCAGCCAGGGGCGACGGCGCTCATGGGGCCGAAGTGCTGGTCCTGGGGGATGCCCAGGCCGAGCAGCAGCTCGCCCGCTCGCGCTTCGGCGGTGTAGCCGTCGTATTCGGCGAACTGCACCTCAAGCTCTGCCACGGCCATGCCGTCGTCTTCGCTCATTTCCGGCAGGGAGTAGATACGGTCGCGCTCGGCCTTGACCTTGGCCAGCTCGGCGTGGCCCATGATGACGGTATCGATGACCGTGCAGTCTTCATAGGCGAACTGGTCCTGGCGCAGCTTGCCCAGGCGCACGTTGGGTTCGAGCATCACCTGCCCGCCGGTGGGCTCGAGATCGCCCCCGAGAATCTTCATGAAGGTGGACTTGCCGCAGCCGTTGGCGCCGATCAGGCCATAGCGATGGCCGTTGCCGAATTTGACGGACACGTTCTCGAACAGCGGCTTGGCGCCAAACTGCATGGTGATGTTAGCGGTGGAGATCAAGGAGGTTACCTGTAAGGGGTTGCGGACCGGAGTTCGGCCGCTGTCCGGGCCGGCAGGCGGCCAGGACAGAGCATTTCGATCGGATGGGCAGAGGTCCAGCGGGCAGGGTCGATGGGCAGCGACGGTGCGCGGCGGCCTGGCTGGGCTGCGGTAAAGACGGGCGGGGCCCGGCATGCCGCCTATTGTGTCATAGCTGCGAGGTCGTTTGTACGGGGCAGATGGCGGGCGGGTGTCGCCGGACTAGTGGGCGGCCGGGCCGGGAGAGCCAGGGCGTGGCACCACGTTCCAGACCGCTTCGGTCAGTTGATCCAGCGTCCAGGGCTTGTGCAGGAAGGGTATCCCGGACGGAATGTCAGTGCGCTGGCCGGCGTAGCCGGACATCAGCACGAAGGGCACCCCGGGCCAGCGCTCGCTGACGATCCTGGCCAGTTGGACGCCATCGATCACGCCCGGCATCCGCACGTTGGAGACCACCACATTGACCTGCTGCCAATGCAGGTCGAGAAACTGCAGGGCGGCATCGGCGGTGCCAAAGGTCTCCACATGGAAGCCCTCCTGCCGGAGGACCTCGCGGACCAGGGCCTGGAGCAGCAATTCGTCTTCTGCCACCACGGCGAGCAGATTCGCGGTGCTGGCAGAGCGGGTCGGCGTATCCATAGGCAGGCAGTCCAGGGTGGGAAAGTCCCTGGAGTCTAGTCAGCCGCAGACCGGGTTGCTGGCCGATGGCCCGGATAAGTATGCATCTTTCCCGGAATCGGCCTTCACATCCAGGCAGCTGATTCGCGCGAAGGCTCTGGCAAGGGACGAACGCCGCTTGCCGGCGGGGCGACGTGTGGTAAGCGCCTGGATGAAACATCTGGCGCCGCCGACCTACTAACGTCTGAGACCGACCGGCACAGGAGCCACGGCATGATCCTTTCTCTTTCTCTTTCTCCCGCGCCCGACACCAACTCGCCGCTGGCCCTCTGGCTGGGTGGCGATCAGGCACCGCTGAACGATTCCGACATGGCTGACGAGGAGATCGATACCGAGATCCCCGACGAGGTGGTCGAGAACCTGACCGAACCCGCCAAGCCGCCAGCACCGATTCCGGATCCCGGTCCGCTGTAGGGGTTGCAGGGAGCCGGCAGGCGACATCCGCTAAGTGATTCGCAGGTGCCTGACGCTGGCGCTGTCAGCCGGTCAGGCAGGCGGCAGGTCCGGTCGCTCTCGCAATGCACGGCGGTAGAGCAGGGCGCTAAGGCCCAGGCCGGCCAGGGCCATGAGGCCGGCGAACAGGAAGATGGCGCTGAAACCGAAGCCATTGGCGATGGCGCCCGCCAGCGGCCCGGTGATACCCAGCGCCAGGTCCAGGCACAGCGAGTAGGCGCCCAGTGCAGCGCTGCGATTGGTGGGCGGTACCTTGACGATGGCCTCTACCCCCAGGGCGGGATAGACCAGCGACAGCCCGAAGCCGGCCATGGCCGCGCCGATCAGCGCCATCTGGGGGGTGACTGCCAGCCAGAGCAGCAGCAGACCCAGGGTCTCGACGGTGAAACAGGCCAGGGCGACCCGAAAGCCACCCAGTTTGTTGATGGTGCCGGCGAACAGCAACCGCGCACATATGAAGGCTGCGCCGAAGGCAGTGAGGCAGAAGGCGGCGTTGGGCCAGCCGTTGCTCGCATAGTAGAGCGTGACGAAGGTGGCGATGGCGCCGAAACCGACCGAGCTCAGCAGCAGGCAGAGACCGAAGGGGCTGATGCGCCAGAACACCTTGTGAAAGGGCAGTCGCTCACCGGGAATCACCGGCGCCGGTTCCTTGTTCCAGGCCAGGGCCAGGCCTAGGGCACCCAGCAGGGCTATCGCCAGGCCCAGGCTCCACAGGCCCAGGCCGGCGACCATGGCCACACCTAGCGGCGCGCCGATTGCGAGGGCGCCGTAGGCGGCGATGCCATTCCAGGAGATCACCTTGCTCACGTGCTGCATGCCTACGCTGCCCATGCCCCAGCTCAGGCAACCGGTGCCGATCAGGGCCTGGGCCATGCCGAGGATGATCCGGCCGACGATCAGCAGGCCCAGGCTGAGGCCGGGCAGGCTCTGCAGTGACGTGGCCAGTAGGGTCAGCACGCCGCAGGCGACGCAGCCGAACAGGCCGTAGATCACGCCGCGCTTGGCGCCGATGCTGTCGGCCAGCTTGCCGGCCAGGGGACGGGTGAACAGGGTGGCGAGGTACTGGATGCTGATCGCCAGCCCCGCGATCACCGAGCCGTAGCCCAGATCGTCGTGCACGTAGCCCGGCAGGATCGCCAGCGGCAGGCCGATCGCCAGGAATAGCAGGAAGCTGAAGACGACGATCGAAACGATGCGCAGCGTGACGGCGAGCGAAGTATCGGCAGGGGCGGTCGTGGTCATGGCTGTTCTCGAGAGGACTCGTCGAAACGGCAGAGGAGGCGAATGCTGAGGGCGAGGCCGGCGAGCGCGGCCAGAGCGGCGCAGAGAAAGCTGGCGGCATAGCCGAAGTGGGTGGCCACGGCGCCGATCAGGGGGCCGGTGACTGCCAGCGAAAGGTCGATGAATACCGAATAGCCGGCCAGGGCGGCGCCCCGGTTGGAGGAAGGGACCCGCTGCACCGCTTCCACGGCGAGCGCCGGGAATACCAGCGAGAAGCCGATCCCGGTGAGGGCGGCACCCACCAGGGCGGTGGTCACGCTGGGAGCCAGCCACAGGATAGCCAGACCCACGGCTTCCACCGCCAGGCTGACGATGGCGACACGAAAGCCGCCGTGGCGGTTGATGGCGTTGGCGCAGACCAGGCGGACACCGATGAAGAAGGAGCCGAATACGGTCAGGCACAGGGCCGCGCCGCTCCAGCCCTGGCTGGCGTAATAGAGGGTGATGAAGGTCGCCAGGGTACCGAAGCCGATGCCGCCCAGGGCCAGGCCGAGGCCGAAGGGCAGGACCCGACCCAGCACGGTGGTGAAGGGCAGGCGTTCGCCGCGTACCGGGACGATGGGCGGACGGGGTTTGGCGATGCGATAGCCCACGGCGGCCAGCCCGATGATGCTGACGCCCATGATCCACAGCCCCAGGGTATCCACCAGCACCACGCCCAGCGGCGCGCCTATGGCCAGGGCGCCGTAGCTGGCGACGCCGTTCCAGGAAATCACCTTGGCGGTGTTGGCCGGGCCGACCCGGCCGATCGCCCAGGAGATGGCACCGGTGCCTGACAGGCTTTCGGCGCAGCCCAGCACCAGTCGACCGAGCAGCAGGGCGGAGAGGCTGACCCAGGGCCAGGCTTGCAGAAGCACCGAGGCCAGCATCAGCACGCCACTGAGGCCGCAGCCGAGCATGCCGTAGAGCACCGACTGCTTGGCGCCCACGGTATCGATGATGCGTCCGGCATGGGAGCGCGAGAATAGGGTCGCCAGGTACTGACTGCTGATCACCAGGCCGGCGATGATGGAGTTGAAGCCCAACTGGTCATGCACGTAGCCCGGCAGCACGGCCAGGGGGATGCCGATGGTAAGGTAGGCGATAAAGGTGAAGAGCACCGTGCCCAGGGTAATGCGGGTGGCCAGAGCGGGTGAGGGTGCGGGCGGTAGGCTGGCGGTCGACATCGGACTCGAGAGGTTGTCTGACAATGTGGGATAGATTGCTTTCGTCCGGTAAAGGTCACATGCGATGACATTTTTTGTCCATGCGCACGGGGAAGCGAATCGAGCGCCAGGTCCTGCTTGGGTCGGTTTCCTGCTGTTGGTCGCCATGCCCAGCTGGGCAGCGGAGCGGATCGAATTGCGGATCGGTGGGCAGCGCCTGGCCGTCGAGGTGGTGACGACACCTGCGCAGCGGGCTCAGGGACTCATGGGGCGACCGCCACTGGGCGCCCGCGAAGGGATGCTGTTCGTGTTTGCCGGGGATGACGAACGCTGCCTGTGGATGCGCGATACCCCTAGCGCCTTGGCCGCCGCCTTCATCGACAAGGGTGGCAGGATCCTCAATACCGTCGAGATGCAGCCACTGACCGATACTCATCATTGCTCAGAGGCTCAGGCGCGCTACGCGCTGGAAACCCAGGCCGGCTGGTTTTCCGGGCGTGGGATCAAGCCGGGCGACGCTGTACTGGGGCTAGAGACGGTCGCGCCTGCCTCCCACTAGTCCTGCGATTTAGGATCAAGATAATTCTATATTTTGTTATAAATCAGTCAGATATGATTATTTTCTAATCTTGAGTAGAATCCACTTTTAAGACGTTACTTTAAGCTTTCTATGCGCCTGAGTTGCCTGGCGACCACTGTGCCTGCACTGCCGACTGGCGCTATATGGGCGTGCCATACCTCTTCACGTTCTTGGCATAACACCTTGATTACTATTGAATCCAGGCCTCGACACGCCGGTTCTTTACCCGACCGTTAGACGACAGTCCTGCAACAGGCAGCTGGTCGCCGAGGGAAAGCACCTCGCTGGCGAAGGCCTGCTGGTGACGTAACGCCGTGGCGACCGCGGTGGCTCGCAGGCGCGCCAGCAGGGCGGCGCGTGCCGGATCTTCAGTGGCATCGTTGAAGCCCACCAGAATCAGCTGGCGACCTACATTTTCCGGCTGGCGCATGAAGGCGGCCAGCCGCTCGACATCACGCAGTGCCTTGTTGTCCAGGCGCGCGCTGCCGGCGGTGAAACGGAAGTTGACGGTGAGGCGCTGCGCTCGGCGCGCCAGTTCGCCGTAGGCCGGGGGCATGCCGCCGGTGTCGTCTATGGTCAGAGGCTCGATGCGCTGGGCGACGAAGCCGCTTTTTTGCACCACTGCCTGACCCGTCGGGGTCTGGCTGAATTCCAGCAGACTCTGCGCCCAGTCCGAACGCTGGGCCGGCGGCGCATAGAGGAAGAGCCGGCGGGCGAGCGGATAGTCTTCGGTGGCGATGCTGGCTTCGCTCGGCGCTATGGCGCGGCCTTCACCGTCGCGCAGGGCGAGCTTTGGCGATCCGGCAGCCGCCGCCAGGCTGGTGAAGCCTATGCCGGCGGGATCCTCGGCTACCCGCTGCGCCAATTCTTCGTTGGATTCGAAGCGCCTGGCGGCGGCGCTCAGGCGTTTGCCGGCCGGCGTCAACACCAGCTCGCGAAAGGTGTCGTAGGTGCCCGAGCGATCATCCCGCGCATAGAGGCGGATCGGGCCGGGCTTGCCGCCCAGTTGCTGCCAGTCGCCGATGTCGCCGGAGAAGATCTGCGCCAGCTGCTGCAGATCGAGTGCTCGCAGCGGATTGCCGGGATGCACGATGATCGCCAGGCCGTCCAGGCCGATGACGTACTCCGCCTCCTTGCTGCGCAGGTCACCCAGACCGGCCAGGGTGTTCACCTCGGCATCGGTGACCGGGCGCGAGGCGGCAGCGAGATCGGTTGTGCCCGCCGTCAGGGCGGTAAAGCCGGTACTGGAGCCATGGGCCGCGATCTGCACGGCCACGCTAGCGCCGTTCGAGGCGCGCGCCACCAGCTGCCATTCATCCATCACCGCGGTGGGTACCACCTGGGGATCGCGGTAGCCGCGCTCGGCGAGCAGGGCCGCGACCAGGCGCGGGCCCAGGCGGGCGTTGATGGTATTGGAGCCCTGCAGACGCAGGAGGGTGGTCGGGCTATCGCTCGCCAGCAGGGGGGAAGACAGCAGTGGAAGCAAGGTCGCGAGCGCCGCTCGCCGCAAGGCGCGACGGAATACCGGAGCAGAACAGTTCATGGGGCGGCCTCGAGCCTAAGGCGAGGCCGACACCTTAGGGATGTCGCATGACGTCGATGTGACAGGACCTCACGTCAATTCCAGCCAGATCGGCGCGTGGTCGGAGGGTTTCTCCATGCCGCGGATGTCGTAGTCCACGCCGGCGGAGATGATACGCTCCCGCAGGATCCGCGAGGCCAGGATGGTGTCGATGCGCAGGCCGCGCTTGGGTTCGTCTTCGAAGCCGCGACTGCGATAGGGGAACCAGCTGAAGCGGTCGTCGACCTCAGGGTGCAGCTGGCGGTAGCTGTCGATCAGGCCCCAGCCGAGCAACCGCTGCATCCATTCGCGTTCTTCCGGCTGGAAGCTGCAGGCGCCGGTACGCAGCCAGCGCTTGGCGTTGGCGGCGCCGATGCCGATGTCGTGATCCTGGGCGGAGATGTTGAAGTCGCCCATGAGCAGCAAGGGTGTGTCCGGCGAGAAACGCTCTTCAAGTAGATTCTGAAGATCCGCGTAGAACTTTCTCTTGCCAGGGAATTTCGTCGGATGGGCAATGTTCTCGCCTTGAGGGAAATAGCCGTTCATGACCACCAGCGGCTGACCCTGGCGATCCGCGAAGACGCCATAGATGAATCTCTTCTGGGATTCTTCACCATCGCCCGGAAAGCCCTTGTGCAACTCCAGCGGCGCCAGGCGTGACAGCAGGGCCACCCCGTAGTGACCCTTCTGGCCGTGGTAGTGCACGTGATAGCCCAGGGCCTCGACCTCTGCCAGGGGAAACTGGTCATCCGCGACCTTGGTTTCCTGGAGGCCGATCACATCCGGATCATAGCGTTCGATGATGGCAGAAAGTTGATGAGGTCTTGCGCGCAAGCCATTGATATTGAAGCAGACTACCTTCATGACACCCTCCCGAAACGTGGATGGCCCTAGCCTAGCAGAAAGCCTCTTGGCGAAACCGCCACCTGACGAACCCTGGCCACTCCCGTTTGTCTCACAGCGCAACGCCCGTTAGCATCCCTGTATGAATAAGCCGAACGCTCTACGCCGCGCCCTGATTGGAATTTGTTGTCTGCACGGCGTGGCCTGGGCGGCACCCGCCGAAGTCAGCGTTCGCGTCCAACCCGCCAATAACGCCTTGCGAGACAACATCCAGGCCTATATCGGCTCGGTCGAGGGACGGGATGTCGCCGGGCTGCAGCGCCTGCGTCCGGCGACGGAGCGGCAGGCCGAACAGGCCGCCCAGGCACTCGGCTACTACCACGCGCAGATCGAGACCCGGGTCGAGCCGGGGGAGACCCCACGGCTGGTGGTCGAGGTACGGCCGGGCGAGCCGGTCAGGCTGCGCAATGTCGATATCCGCATCGAAGGCCCGGCGCGCGAATTGCGCGCCTTTCGCCAGCCGGTTCCAGCCGGGCTCAAGGCGGGCCAGCCGCTGAATCAGGGCCTCTACGAAGACGCCAAGAGCCTGATCCAGAATCAGGCGCAGCGGTATGGCTTCTTTCGTGGCACCTTCACCCAGCACCAGCTGCGTATCGATCCCGCCACCGGCTTTGCCGACATCGCCCTGGTGTTCGCCAGCGGGCCACGCTTTGTCCTCGGCAAGGTGTCCTTCGAGGGGGATGCGCCCTTCGATCCCGATCTGCTCCAGCGCATGGTGCCTTTCGCCCAGGGCACCCCCTACGATTCCGAGCTGATCGCCGACTTCCAGAGCAATCTGCTGGCCAGCGGCTTCTTCGACGGCGCACG